>JAQUQV010000036.1 GCA_028715905.1 Kiritimatiellia bacterium | reverse complement strand
CCCCCGTCTGTTCAACGTTTTTCCCTTGACAACTGGAGGCCAAATAAGCTATTTTGAATCCAATTTTAAGCAAATAGCAGTCAATTTTTTAGCAAAAAAAGTTTCCTGCAAATGGCTTAATAGATACGCCTGCCGGCTGCGGCTTTAAACAACGTTGCGGCAGGCATAAATAAGGAGGTGACCGAAAGTCAACCGGGAAACCGGAGTCAGCAACACACGGTTAATCCGCCGTTGCTCCCGCCAAAGACATGACATTCCGGGCGGAAAAGCTATGGCAGGATTGCCCAGGCCGGCATGATTCAAACCAGGCTTACGGGCCATATCAGGATCATGATGAGGCCGCTGCGAAAAAAAACCTGGCCGGATTCGGACAGGCAAGCGGCAGGCCATGCAAAACGCGTGGCAGGGTGTAATAAACCGTGGCTCGCCAACAAACGCTCGCGCTTGCAGCGCGATAAAAAAGAAGGGAAATGAACAATGAAAAACAAATTAACCGGCGGTTTTACATTAATTGAGCTGGTGGTCGTGATTGTGATCCTCGGCATATTGATGGCCGTCGCCATCCCGAAATATATTGATGTCACGGACAAGGCCAAACGTTCGGCCGACCGCGCACAACTCGCGGCGTTGCGCACTGTCACGCATTTGTTGTTTGCCAGCAATATCATAAGCGGCACTCAAATTGAATATACGGTAGGAACGGCTACCAACTCCGGTTATTGGCCGTCCGAAAGCAATATTTGGGGGCATGTGCAGAAAAGCAACGCCTGGCAATACTATACCACCACCGTCAGTTATGCCCAATCCAGCGGCGTGTGGTTGGTATCCGGCATGACCAACGAATAAATATGCCGTTGGCAAACAGTTGGTTTTGACGCGGGGGGGGGGAGATTTTGCCCCCTCGTGTCATTTCAGAATCACTCATCAGACGGGAGTAATTTTTCTGTGTCTTCATGTTTTTCATGCCCGTCGCGGTTGATTCAGCGCCATGATTAACCTCAAACTCACTTCCGGCCGCAGGGCGGGCATGGAATGCGGCGCCAGCGGCGCCAAGCTGGTCTTGCTGAGCAAGCGCGATTCCGCTTTTCAGGTTGAAAACATCTTCATTGAAAATTACCTTTTTGAGGCGCGGGTAAAAGGCAAAACTCTCGCCCCGCTTGATATTGTCCGCCGCCTTCTCATTCATAAAAATCTGGCCGGTTACCAGGTGGTCTTCACGGCCAGCGATGCCGTTAAAAGCTGCTTCACGATCCTGCCGAAAATGAGCAGGGCCGAGATGGAAGGCGCCATCCTGCTGCAGGCCAGGAAACTGCTTTCATGGGAAAGCGCTCATCCGCTCATGGCGCATATCAGTTCCGAATTTCTCGGCAACCATACCGGCAACCTGGTGGGATTGGCCGACTGGGCGGCCGTCAAACCCTGGGGCCGGCTGATTGAAGGCAGCGGCGGGGAAGTCAATGATCTCACCCTGGAAGCCTGCGCCTACCAGACCCTGGCGAGCAGGCAGGCCTGGGACCGCGAATCGCCGGTTTTTCTTGTGGCCGACATCGGCGCCGAATCCTCAAATTTTTATATTTTTGACCATCAAACCCCGCGCTTCATGCGGAAAGTGCCGACGGGCGGAGATGCCGTCACTAAAATGCTGTCCACGGAAATTTCAACGTCAGCCGGCCCGGTCCGGTTGACGGAAATTGAAGCCGAAGAAATGAAAATAACCGGATGCCTTCCGCAGTCCGGGGAAAAGAAACTTGAACACATTGACGCGCTGGTGCGCCCGGCGGTTGAACGCATTTCCTCGGAAATCGCGCGCTCCATCCAGTTTTACCGGGACAATGTCGGCCAGAAAGTGGATGCCGTCTATATCACGGGGGGCACATCCTGCCTGCCGGCGCTGAAAAAACACCTGGAATCCGCGCTGGTCCTGCTGCCGGTCAAAGTGATAGACCCGTTTGCCGGATTGAATTTTGCCGATACCGCCACCCGTAATTACGCCGAAAAAAACAAGGCGCGCCTGGCGCTGGCGGTCGGATTGGCGCTGACGGAAGCGCCGGCAATCAGTCTCATGCCTAAATCCGAAAAAATCATGAAACGATTTGCGGCATTCATGCCCGGCGTGGTGCTGGCCCTGTTACTGGCCGCTTTTCTGCCCCTGGCCGCGGGCGGGACATGCCAGGCCGTAAAAATTAAAAACACGCGCTCAACCATTACACAATACCAGACGCAAGCCCAACAGGCCGCCGATGATCGCCGGCATTTGGAAACGCTCCAACAACAGTTCCGGGTGGAGTCGGATCATTACGCCGCATTGCAGCGGCTGGTCGGCCGCGCTCCGCTCTGGCCGGGCATTTTCAATGCGCTGGCCGGCGCATTTTCCGGGAACATAGTCCTGACCCGTTTCAACACCGGTTTTGACCGGCAACATGCCCGGAGCGAATTCGGGCAGGCCAACCTCATTATCCTGCAAGGACATGTCCTGCCTTCCGCCGCCGGCTTTGATAACGAGCTCTCCAGGCTCCTTTCCGCGCTCAGCGCTTCGCCGTTTTTCAAAGAGGTTAATATTATCAACGCCCAATCCCATCCAACCGGAAACATGCTCGGTTCCTTTGAGATTCAATGTGAATTGATTTACTAGAAAGAGAAACATCGTGTTATTCATGTTCAGTCACACCAGGTCGCTCGTGGCCGCCGGTCTCGCCCTGCTGGCCGTGATCTGCGCCGGACTCTGGCTCCGGAATCGGACGATCGCCCTGAACGAATTGACGGAAACCACCCGCAACCTGCAAGCGCAAATAAGCGCCGGGCGGTCCGATCCGGTCCTGATCGCCAACTATGCCCGGCGGCTGGAAACCCTGCGGGCCGATATTGAAAAAATCACATCCAGGTTCGCCGGCCGGGATTATGAGGCGCACATGCTGGTGCGCGATGTCGTCAAGGCCGCCTCGCGCTCCGGCATGGAAATGACCAATACCTCAAGGCATGGCAAAAAAGCAATGGTTCTTTCCGCGCAAGACAAGGGGGTTGTCATAGATTCGTTATCGCACGCGATTACGTTGAAAGGGCCTTACGTCTCCATGGTTAAATTTCTGCAGAATCTGGCCGCCTGGAATATCGGCCACAAAATTGAGTCCATAGAAGTTACGGCCGCCGCGGACGGCGGGGCGGAAGACAAAATTGAAGTTGCGCTTGTGTTATCGGTTTTTCTGCTTGAATAAAAGAAAAGGATTGCGCTTTTACGCGCCCATCCTCCGGATGGCGCGTAAAAGCGCAATCCGGCCTTTGTTTTATTGGGAGGTCTGCATCCCCTTATAAAAGGCTGACTTGAAGACTAACGACAATTGGCTGACTGTCAACCGCGTGGATTTACAGGATAAATCCTATCCTGTTATCCTGTCCTTCTTTGTCCGCAAATTCTTTTCTGCGGATGGCAAAATGGTAACCGGAGCGATAACATGGAACAGAAACAACGGAATATAATCGCGTGGATTCTGCTGGCGGTGTCCCTGCCGCTGTTGATTTACCTGCTTGCAACCAGCATCCCCGGAATCAGGAAACGTCCGGCGGCGCCCGCCGCCGGACAAATCAGCGCCGCCAGCGCCGAAATCCCCTCCCCCATCGCAACAATTCAGCCGGCGGCGGCGCCGGAGCCGCCGATTGATCCGAAAATATCGGCTGAACAGCGGAGAATCGCGATGCTGCTGCCTGAAAACAATCCGTTCGGTTCCGCGCGTTCCAGCGTTGCCGCACCGCCGGAAATAAGCGACGAACCCGTCCTGCCCGCCGCGCCCGCGCCCGACATCAAATTGACCGCCATTGTATCGCGGGGAAGCGCGTCGCGGGCGGCGATGATCAACGGCCGCCTCATCGGCGAGGGCGAACGCATCGCGAACTGGACCGTTATCAAGGTAACCGAGCGGGAAGTGCTGTTGAAAGACGGCGGCCGGCAAATGATCCTCAGGCTGAAATGAGCAAGAAACATAGAATTCAGAATGAAGAAACATTTCAACGTCATGAATTTCATGCCATGAAAAAACATTCTGCATCCCGCCTGCTGCATCCCGCCTGCATCCGGCAGCCGCCGGAAGCCATTGCGGACAGGCCTGCATTTTCATCCGCCTTCAGCCTGATTGAATTAATTGCGGTCATTGCCATTGTCGGCGTTTTGATGATGGCGGCAATCATTAAATTCGGCGGCGCTGATTCCTGGAACGACCGTATCGCCGCCAATGAGATCCGATCGCACCTGGCCTATATCCGGAACATGGCCATGAACCACGAACGGGCCACGCGGGTTGTGTTCAATGTTGCCGCAAATAATTATACGGTCTGGATTGACACGACCGGGACGGGCAGCTTTGCGGCAGCCAGGGAGCCGGTAACCCGGCAAGACTGGATTGTTGATCTCGGGAAAAGGTTTTCCGGCGCCGCCCTGGACACGGTTGACATCAACGGCGGCGACACGCTTTATTTCAGCGAAACCAACGGCATGCCTTTTGACTCCGGTCTGGCGCCGCTGACCGCCGACGGCGTCATTACCTTGCATTCAGGTCTGATGGTTACGGTCGCGCCCGTTACCGGCTATGCCGACGTAATCGAGTAACAGAGATAGGCCCACGGAAAAAGAGAAGATGTTTCTCACAGAGCACACAGAGTTCACGGAGAAATTGCAAAAACAGGCAAACGCTTTCACTCTCATTGAACTCATCGTCGCCGTAACCGTCGCGGGCATTGCGATTCTGGCGCTGGCTACGGTGTTCCAGGAATCAATGCGGAACATGGAGCGACAGCGCGCGCTTCAATCGGCCAACCTGCTGGCCGAGGAATTGATGAATGAAATCCGGTCAAAAGAATTTTCCTCCACCAATTCATTCCCCACCAATTACCGCGTGAATTTTGACGACGTGGATGACTATACCAACCTGTTTGAGTCTCCGCCCAGAACGATTGAAGGGATATTAATCCCCGATTTTTCCGGTTTCAGCCGGCGGGTTATCGTAACGAACGTCTCCCCGTCCAATTTCAACCTTGCGACCAGCAATTCCGATTTCAAGCGCATCACGGTCGTGGTCAGCAACGCCGTGATTATCGTTTCCAACATGTCGGTGGTGGGGCGGATATGACTAACTTAAAGGCAGAGGTCAGAGATCAGAGGTCAGAGATAAGGCGGAAAAACTTCTGCCTTCTGCCTTCTGCCTTTCCTTCCGGCTTCACCCTCATTGAGCTGGCAATCAGCGTCGTCATCATGGCCATTGTCGCCGGCATCACCACCCATTACCTGGTCAGCGCCAGCCGGCTCTATACTCTCCTGCTGGCGCAGGAACAGGCCGACGGCAACCTCGCGGATGCCGTCGGCCGCATGCGGCGCGAAGCGCGCCTGCACGTTCAGACCATCTCCGCCGATTCAAACGTATGGATTTTCAGCAATACACATAACGCGACCACTACTTGCCGCTGGTCCGGCGCGGAAATCAAACTGAACGACAACCGCATGGCAACGGGCGTGGAACGGTTCGTTTTGAGCTATTATGACGCCACCAACGGGCCGTTGCAGCCCTTGCCGCTTACCACCGATTGCGCCCGCATCACGCGCGTGGCGCTGGATATAAAAGCGGCCAACAACATGGCGGATTCCGAGTTGAAGATCAATTTTTTTCTGCAGGAGAATATGCTGAAATGAACAGTATAAAAATATGAAGTCCGGATTCCCAGTTCCCAGTTTCCAATTCCTGCCCGCAATGGCTTCCGGCGGCTGCCGGATGCGGGCGGGTCGGCGCCCAAAGAGCGCCTGTTCCGGCATTGCCCTGATCGGCATCATCATGGTGATTGTCGTGCTGGGATTCCTCGGGGGCAGCGTACTCATGCTGACCACGTCCGGGTCCATGAAAAGCCTCCAGGCCCTGAACTGGAGCAAGGCGTTTTTTGCGGCCGAGAGCGGCATCAGTCTCGCTAGAACCTGCCTCTTCTCCACCAATCCTATCTACACCAATCTGCCCTGGACCGGCATGGTCGGCAGCGCGTCTTTTTCAGCCACAATTGAAACCAACGCCGGCAACAATGTCATTGTCAGCTCCATCGGAATCCAGGGTGATTCGCGCTGGACCAGCAAATGGCGCCTGCCCGCCGAAATTGCGGGCGGCGCGCTGGTGGTTTATCATGAAAAAGACGTGCATTCTCCACGTTATCGCACGTGGTCAAATACAAACGGATTAAGCACTAATGAACTGACTGCCCTCCAGGATCCAATGAACCGGGATGCGCAATGGTACAGGATTATGGCCAATCCCCTGCGGGATGAGTATCTGCTGGCCGTCCAGGATGAAGGAAGACGGATATCGGCTCAAACATGGATCAATGGAACTTGGGTTTCAAACACGCTCTTTACGGGGACGGCCCCGGCCGACTACGCCCGTGGATTTGATATCGCCTATGAACAGACAAGCGGACGGGGAATGATGGTCTACAGTGTCGGGACTGCAAACCCCCAGTATTGCATCTGGGACGCGAACAGATGGTCGAATCCGATTGCCATGGACGTCGGCGCCGGCGCCGCGGTTCAATGGATTCGCCTGGTCGCCAAGCCCGAATCCAATGAAATCATGTGCCTGGCGCGCTGGCGCACCACCAAAGGAAAAAAACGCAACTACAGCAGCGCTATTGTCTGGAACGGGTCGGCGTGGATTGACAATATCAGTCTGGAGGAAGATCTCAACTCCAAGATTGAGTGTGAAACCATGGATGCGACTTATTCCGCCAGCGGGGCGCTGGTCGTTTACATCGGCGACCCCTCCGCTGAAGGCGCATGGCAATACCTGAAATATCGCACTTATACAACCGGGTGGAGCCCGCAAAATGCAATGTCGGAAATATACGGCGGAACACCTTATTGGATCCGGGTGGAATACAGCGCCGATGGCGCGCTGGCCTATGCCGCGATCCTGCAAAGCGGACGGTCATTGGAGGGAACCGTCTGGAACGGGAGCGCATGGGGACCCTATACCCAGTTTTCCACCTCGCCTGTGATGGAGGACCCCGCCAAACGATGTTTTGACATCGCCTGGAGTTCCCGGACAAACATTTTAATGGTGGCATTTTGTCTTCAAAATGAAGATAAATATTCGTATTGGCTCTCAACGAACGGCACTGATTTTACGAACGGACTGATGCCGGCGGTCAATCATCCTCCAGCCTGGGGCTCGTGGGCGGCAAAATGGTGCGTGCTTAAGGCGGACCCTCTTTCCCCGGAATTCTTCCATCTTTCGTTGAACAAGGGGAGTCATGTGAACTTTCAAAGATGGGATGGCGCCGCGTGGACCAATTATCCCGAGCCGGAAGTCAACTCGGAACCCGATTATCTCTCAATTGACATGGCGTTCAGCCGTAACCCTGAACCGTAAACTCTGAATTTCTCATTGCGCCTGGCCGGTCATCGCCTGAGACATGTTCCAGACCGGCAGTAAAATAGCCAGGGCCAGGAAGAGCACCCCGCCGGCAATGACCAGCGTGATGATCGGTTCTATCATCGTCGTCAGGTTCTTCAGGGTGTATTTGATCTCCATGTCGTAAAAATCCACCACCTGCTCCAGCATGTCGTCCAGACTGCCCGTTTTTTCTCCGACGGCGATCAGGTTAGTCACCATCGGCGGGAAAACGGGCATGTCGTTAAAAAATCCGTCGGCGATGGTGCCGCCATCCTGGACGCTCTGTTTCACCTTCAGGAGCAATTCCTTGAAGTAAGTGTTGGCAATGACTTCGGACGCGACCTCCATCCCTTTCAGCGCGGGGATCCCGTTGCGCACCAGCATGGAAAAGATGCGGGCAAAACGGGAAATCATTATTTTGGTGTAAAGCGGGCCGATGATCTTCAGGTGGAATTTCATCTGGTCATATTTCAAGCGAATGGGTTTGATCCTCAAAAGATAAACAGCCGCCGCGGCCGCCGCGGCAATGACAATGAGAAACGCCGGCCAGTAAGCCTGAAAGACATTGTTGACGGCGATCAGGATGCGCGTGGGCAACGGCAGCGCGGCGGTGTATTTCTCAAAAAAAACGGCAAAGCGCGGCACAACAAACATGATCATCAGTATGGCCGCGGCAATCAGCGCGATCATCACCATCACCGGGTAACGCAAGGCCGACTTGATCGCGGTTTTTATTTCCAGTTCGCGCTCCATCCACACGGCAATGTTGGCCAGCGCCTGGACCAGGTCTCCGCCCGTCTCGCCGGAAATCACGATATTGATGTATTCCGGGGAAAAAACCCGCGGAAATTCAGCCAATGCCTCCGACAAACGTGAACCGCCCGTCAGACTGCGGCTCACCTGCGTAAGCACCTCCTTGAAAGCCGGCTTCTCAGTCTGGGCGCGCAGAATGTCAAAGGACTGCAGGATCGGGATGCCGGCTTTCAGCATGGCGCCCAACTGGCGGCTGAAAATGATCAAATCCTCATCCTTGATCCGGCCGGAAAAGAAACGCGCCGTCAAACCGGTCTTTTTCGCGGCCGCCGGTTGAATGGAAATCGGCACCAGGCGCTCCGCCGACAACTGCTGGTAGACGCCGCGGTCATCAACGGCATTGATCGTTCCCTCAACGACCCGGCCGCTCATATTACGGGCGCGGTACAAATAGGTCCGCATGGCAATTTTTAATCAGGCGGCTCACTTGACCGGCTTGAACCGCACTTTGTTGAAATCAATGCTTTCCACGACAAATTTGTAAACACTGCCGCCGGCCACCGCGGAAATAACCTCGCCGACCTTGACCGTCAGGCCGTTGACGGTCGCATAAAAGGTGTTTCCCTTTTTAACAACGCCGCCTATCCGCAGTATTTCAGCCGAATCCGGCGGTTGCCCGTTTTTTTTCTGTTCGCCCTCCGTTCCGGGCATATTATCCGAGGCAGCCGCGCCGGCGGACGCCGACGGGTAAAACCCGACCGGCCAGAACGGGTCGCGCGGGCGCACGCCGACTTCCAGGGCGGAAGCGCCGCCTTCTTCAACCGCTTCCTGGCCGTTCGTTGCCGGGAGAGCCGGCGCGGCGCGCTCAAGCCCGTTCGCCGCGGGCGAATTGCCCGCCAAAAACAACCAGCCGAAAAAAAGCAAAAGACCAGCCCCGCGTTTTTTCACGCGTGTTACGCCGCTCATTTTACGACCTCCATTAGAAAACCAGGCCGTTTGGCCGGATCCGACCAGACCAGCCATGAAACAATAAAACTGATTTCATGAACTTGAGGCGTATTTTCGCGCGCGGCGATATTTATGCCGGAGATTGAGCAGAGCGGGTTAACGCCGTGAATATTTTTCACCAGCCGCGCATAGTCATCCAACCCGGATTGGACCTGCACGCGAACGCGATACAGCCGGAATGTCTTGTTCGCCGGAGGAAGCTCCATAACGTTATTATCGGCGATGCTGACGATGACAGCGTCCGTGCCGTTGGTGCAGTTCCAAATGCTTTCCTCCATGCCCAGCAGATAATTGCCAAGCACCGGCAAAGGAATATTGGCGGCCAGGGATTTAACCGCCGTTTTTGCGCTTTCAATCTGGAGGGAGACTTCCGGCCGCAATTGTATAACCTTGCGCATCTCAAAGAGTTCCTGCCGCATTTCCTCCGTTTTGGCTGACATTTCCTTCCAGGAAGCAAGAGATGGCAAAATGAGGAACTGCAGCAGCAGGAACAAGGCCGCGCATCCGGCAATTGCCCCCAGAATAATATACTGCGTTCTTTTATCGCCGATATTCATTCTATTTTTTGCCGCGCTTGCGGGCGGGTTCCTCTTTTTTTATGGGCTGAAACAACTTCTGCGGCTTGAAGCGGCATTCAATGTCAAAAATCCTTATATCCTCTTGCGCGCCGGTCCTGACGGCCTCAAACTGTTTTACCTGAACGAGTTCCATGAATTCGCCGAAAGGGGGTTTTTCCTTCAGGTTTTTTTCAAACTCCTGCACATCCACTTCCGAATGCCCGCCGGCGGCCTTGCCCTGAAAATACAAACTCACAACGCGCGTCGGAACGTTGTCAACCGCGTTGATATTTTCGTTCCCCGTCATCTTCGTCAACTGAATATTGGAGGGCACGATTGACGGCAGGCCGGCCAACATTGACGGCCAATCCGAACGGGTGGCGGCCCAGCCGCCGATGGTGTTGGTTAAATCCTGCAGTCCGGTCAATTCCTGGCGAAGGTCATTGACCGCCCGGAAAATGTTTTCCGATTGTTTTTTCTCCTGCTCGGCGAAACGGAAAGACTGGGCGGCGGAACGCGCGCCCAATAAGACAAAACCGACAAAAGCCAGCAGCAGGAGCGCGGCAAAGGCCGCGGCGGCATTGAGAAGAAATTTACGGCTGATGCGGCTGATACTCCGCACCTCTGATTCCAGAAGCAAATTGACTGAAAGATTCATTTTTCCCCGAAAAAGCCGATGCCGGCGCCGATGGCGGCGCCCAGTTGTGAAGCGCGGCCGGCCAGGCTGTGCGCCGCTGCCTCCGAAGGAACAACGGCGGCTTTTAACGGATTCCATTGTTCAACTTCGGTTTCGGCGGCCCCCCGGAGGTCCTGGGCCAAAAGATGTGCCGCAGGCACGGAACCCGGGATGAAAATCCGCGAGACATGACAGTTTTCCCGCCGCTCCACGAAATGTTTGGAGATAACTATCTGCCTGATAAAAGAATCGCCGACTTCCTTAAGCATCTGCGAAATATCAAAGGATTGATCGGAGGCGACATTCCATGCCGTCTCCCGGTTAACGTTCAAACGGGTTTGAATGGCGTTCAATATATGGTCATGGCCAAATTCATATTTGCGGACTAAAACAAGCTCTTTTTTGTGGATAAACGCAAAAAAGGAAACCTTGTCCTCAATCTGGATAACGCCCGCCGATTCATCAGCGCAATTATCAAGGTAGCCCCTCATAAACGTATTGATGCCCGCCACACCCGCCAATTCCGCGGCAACCGGCACCGGCCAGCCGATCGCAAAGAAACCGAGATAATGCTGAAACTCGCTTTCAGGCAGGGCGATTGACAGCAGTTTAGTTTCCACGCGGCCATGACTATACCCCAGGACCTTGTAACCAATCCGGTAATCTCCGGCGCTGATCCCCATGTTTTCCCTGATCCTGGCCTCTGAACTGTCATCAAGATGGCCGGGAATGCTCAATAATTTAACCAGCGCATTGTTGCCCGGCAAACAGAGCGCCACACAGCGGCACGCCAGGTGCGCCGGCAGGCTGATTAACCGGCGCGCGGCGTTTTTAGCCGCAGACGCTTCGCCGTGAACAGGCGGCAAAACATCGGCCGCCACAAGCTGAACATTTCCGTTCAGGCGCCGCAGCCGCGCGCATTTGATTTCCGCCTGGCTGAAATCAATGGCGGCAATCTCCTGCGGGGTAACCCTTATTTTCAACCGGCTGATAAGGGCGTTGGCATTTAATAAGGCCATAAATTAAAAGCAGTCAGGAGACAGAAGTCAGTAGTCAGAATTATATGAGAAAGGCTAATATCTTCCGCTTTCTGGCTTCTGACTTCTGTCTCCTGACTTTTGGCTACTGACTTCTGATTGTGTCATTCTTCAATCGCAATCGCCTCCACCGGACAATTGTCGGCCGCTTCCCGGCAGGCATCCAAAACTTTCGCCGGAACTTCCGCCGCAATGACCTTGGCCGTGGAATCATCCATCGCAAATACTTCGGGACAGGTATCAACACACAACCCGCATCCCGTGCACAGATCAGCATCTATTTTTACTTTCATTTTTTTGCCTCCTCCTCCTGGTATTTATTCGCTTTCATAAGCGGAATTTGCATTTCCCGGCCGTTTTCCTGGGCCGAGAGATACGCCGCGTAAAGCGCGCCGACCGTATCCGCCGCCAGGACAAGATTGCCCTGCGGCTCCCGATCATGGACAAGGCACTCTATGAAATCCTGCAGTTCCTGCAGGTAACCGTTCATCCAGTTCTCATCGGGAGCGGGGAAACTCCAGCCCTGCTTCGTGCCCAGTTTTTCATTAAGATACACTTTCTCAAGCTGTTTTTCAACAGGATTATAAAGGACATTGGCGTCAATGGGATTGATATTACAACGCATGCGATGATTGTTGCAATAAATTTCAAGCCAATTGTGCACCCCGCCCATCACCAGCTCGCACGAAAATACGTCCGCCACCATGCCGTCCTCAAAAACAACATGGACTTGGACAAAATCCTCAATATCCTTGTAATCAGTCCGCAAATGGCTGGCGTCAACAAAATTAGGATTGCGCGTTATTTCATGGGTCCGGCAGCTCACCGTGGCCGGCCGGATCGGACGCCCCAGGCGCGCCTGCCCTTCCACTTGTTTCAAATAGAGCGCCGCCGTCAAAGGGTGGCACCCCTTCCCGACCAGCGAGCCTCCGCCGGAAAGACGCCAGTCGCCGTAGGCGGAGCTGGCGCTGCCGCTGTGGCTTTCTTCGCCGTGAATCCACAGAATCTGCCCCTGCGTGGCGCGCAAAATCTCCGCCTCTTTCCGGACCGCGGGCGCATAAACCCAGTTTTCGGCGTACATAATCCTGATCCCCGCCCGGCGGGCCGCGTCCGCCATGCGCCGGACTGAAGCCATCGCTTCTTCAAGCAGAAGTTTTTTGTCCGCCTTGTTTCCCCGCCAATCTTCGGCCCCCGGCCCGTAAGCGCCGGTGAAAGGCTTTTCAACGATCACGTGGCGCTTCAATTCGGCCGCGCGCAGGCAGAGCGGCTCGTGCAAAGCGCCGGGAACGCACAAATCCACCGCGTCAACCGCCCGAACCATCTCGTCGTAGCTCGCAAAGGCTTTCAAGCCGTTCTTCCGCGCGAACGCCTCGCGGCTTTTCCGCGATTTTGAATACACACCGATTACCTCGGCGCCGATGCCGGCCAGTGCCCGGTATGAAGCCAGATGGAAAGCGGCGGCAAAACGCGCGCCGGCGATCCCAATCTTGATTTTTTCCCGAATCATTATTTTCCTCCCAATGCGGGCTATGCCCGCAACCCAAATAAAAGAAAAATGTTTCGCACAAAGACCACAGAGTTCATAGAGAAATATTTCTTTTCGCCGAAGGCGAAAGCAAACATTTTTTCCGTGTTCTCAACACGCTCTGAGAGAGGATGTTTTCCTGTTTTTCTTTGCCGTTCCGTAAGTTTAAGTTACTCCATGTTGATCTTCCGCCAGCACAAAGTCAATCTGGCGCTTGTCAAAATCAACCCTGACCGGCATCACTTTCACGCGGCTCCCGGCGCCGTATTTCTTTTTATGCGCGCACAATTCCTCGCGCCGGGGATCATAGCGCACAAATTCCCTTGAAATCGTGGAAACGCGCACCAAGCCCTGCAATTGCAGTTTCGTCAGTTCAACAAACATGCCGAAATTCCTGACGTGGACCACGACGGCGTCGTGAATTTCAGGTTTGCGGCGCGCAATCTGCTGTTCCAGAAACCTGTATTTTTTTATCTCAATCAGGGCTTTTTCCGCCTCGTCGGCGGCCTGTTCGGCGCGCGAACAGGATAAGCTTAAACCGGCCAGTTCGCCGGGCCGGTACGGGTTCGCGCGGCCGGCCAGCATGGCCGCCAGAACGCGGTGGACAACTAAGTCGGGATAACGGCGGATCGGCGAGGTAAAATGGGCGTAATATTTCTTGGCCAACCCGTAATGGCCGAACGTTTCCGGCGAATAAACCGCGCGTTTCATGCTCTTCAACACCGCCAGCTTGGCGTCATATTCAAAGGGATGGCCGATGATCTTTTCAAGAAAATCCGCCATGTTTTTCCGTTTGGAAAGGTCGCCGGGATGAAAACCGATTTCCGCAAGCTGGGTGGCAAGCGCCTCAATTTTCCTGGCATCCGGAGGCTCATGCACCCGCCGGACAAGGCAAAAGCCCTTTTCACTCAGCGCGCGGTCCACCGCCTCGTTGGCGGCGATCATGCATTCTTCAATCAACTGGTGGGAAACATCGCTGAGAGTCTGGCGAATATCCTCTATCATGCCGTTCTTGCCCATGAAAATTTCGTATTCCGGCATATCCAGATTCAACGCGTATTGCGAAAAACGGCGCCGGCGCATCTGCTGGGCAAGATTATGGCACCCCAACAGCAGATCGCGCGACTGCCTGTCAATATCCACCGAATGCCGGTGCGGGCTTTGAAGGGCATCCAAAGCCTGCCCGTAGGTCAGCCGCAAACGCGAACGGATTATGCTCCGGCAAAAATCGGCCTTTAACGGCGCGCCGGCGGCGTCAAAAGTCATGAGAACCGAAAAGGCGAATTTGTCTTCGCCCGGCCTGAGGCTGCAAAGCCCATTGGAAATTTCCTCGGGCAGCATCGGCAGAACCAGATCCGGGAAATAAACGCTGTTGCCCCGCAGGCGGGCCTCCTTGTCCAGGGCGCTGTTCGGCCGGACGAAATGGGAAACGTCGGCAATATGCACCCCGAGAACGCGGTTGCCGTCCGGGCCGGTTTCCAGCGAAATAGCGTCGTCATAATCGCGCGCCGTGGCCGGGTCAACGGTGAAAATATGTTTTCCGCGGAAATCGTTCCGCGGACCTGGTTCTTTCAGCAGTTCCGCGCAGCGGGCGGCCTCATTCAGGATTTCCGGCCGGAAACGATCCGGCAGATTATACTGCCGGATAATGACGGCGGTGTCATGGGAAGGATTATTTTCCGGACCGATGACGTCAATGATTTCCGCCTCCGGGTTGACATGGCGGTTGGCCCAGGACACAAACCGCACCACAACCCGGTCGTTGACCCGCGCCTTGCCGGGGCCGGGCACGTAAAAATCCCTTTCGTAAACCGGGTCAATCGGAACGACGTAAAAAAACCGGCCGGTGGCGCGCAAAGTGCCGACAATGTTTCCCGGAGAACGTTCCAGGATGCGGATCACCTTTCCGGCGCGGCGCAATCCCCATTTTATCCCCTCCGTATCCTTGACCAGCCGCACCACCACCAGGTCATGCGGCAGAGCCGTGCCCAAATTGCCGCGGGAAACAAAAACTTCGCCGCCTCCCTTTTGTTCCGAATCTTCGGAAATGGCCCGCGGCGTGACGACGCCGTCGCCGGAGCGGCGCACTTCCAGTTCGCCGGTTACCAGGCCGGCCGGGGACCCGCACCCGTAATGGTTCTGATGCACACGGACAATCAGGCCTTCCCGGACCATGGCATTCAGCAGTTTGACCAGCAGCTTGCGTTCTTTTCCGCGCACCGCCAGCTTTGCGGCGATTTGTTTTTCGTTCAGCGGCTGGTTTTCACGGCGGAGAACGTCCGCCGCCTTGTTTCTGAATTCTTCCGCAAATAATTTTGTTTTTTTCATTTCTTTCAGCCGCGCGCGGTTCTCTATCCTATTCCAAACGAATCAAATCCGCCCGCCGCGCTCTCCAATATTTCCTCGCAGTCTGTCACGCGGGCCGCGGGCGGCCCGTGCCGGCACCAGGCCGCCAAACTTCCGGCGGCCTCTTCCCCGCCTTCCGCCACCACTTCCACGGTGCCGTCGGCATTGTTCCGCACAAACCCTTTCAAGCCCAGCCGTTCCGCCTCTTCACGGCAGTAATAACGGAAACAGACCCCCTGCACAAGCCCGGAAATTTTAAGGTGAACTCTGACAGACATAAATCAACGAGTTTATAAAACGTTGAAACCGGAAATTTGAAATTGGGAATATAAAACCAGCTTCAGCGCTAATTTCCAGTTTCCAACCGCACTTCCCGCATTTTCCTGACCGAATTGCAGAGGAATATCCGCCGGCATTGCGGCAGCATGTTAATTTTGATCACCTCTTCCCTTATCGCGCCTTTCCGCAGAAGCCATTGCCGGTATGTGCCCGGCAACAATCCGCAATTCACCGGCGGGGTCAGCTTTTCGCCGCCAAGCTCAACAATGATATTGGCCGCGCAGAATTCCGTCGCTTCCCCCTTTTCATTCCAGAGAATGACTTCGTCATATCCCGGGCGCGCCGCCCGGGCCTCGTCGTAAACCTTCCGGTGAGTGGTCTTATGGTAAAGGAAAACGTTCCCGGATGCAACCGGATGTTTCGCCAGGCAAACCTTCGGCCTGGCGGAGCTTCCCGGCTCAAACGGCGAATCTTCCAGCGAAAATTCCCCGCTTCGGCGTAACCGCAAGCGCACCCGCCGGCCGCGGCCGGGGCCGGTTTTTTTGTTTCCGCGCGGACAGCGGGCGGAAAAAATCAACGCCAGCGCGGCGAGGGCGGCGCGAATTTTCTTTTCATGGAAAGGAAACGCGAAATAGGCGGCCGAGGCTTTTAATCTTGCCAGATGCAAATCCGGCAGGAAATAATTTTCTTCCGGCGTCCAAAGAAGAGTCTCCAGCAGTTCAAAGTCCGGGGAAGGCGAGCAAATCACTTTTGTTTTCACGGCGCACTCGTCATATTCGGCATGATCCGCCGAATCCCAGACAATGCCGCCCCCCACCCCGTATTCCGCCCGGCCAAGCCGCCGGTCAACCAGCGCTGTCCGGATGGCAACGTTAAACTGCGCCCGCCGGCCGGGG
This sequence comes from Kiritimatiellia bacterium, assembly GCA_028715905.1. Lineage (NCBI taxonomy): Bacteria > Pseudomonadati > Kiritimatiellota > Kiritimatiellia > Kiritimatiellia bacterium. The sequence goes on along the minus strand of JAQUQV010000036.1, from coordinate 7,435 downwards.
GCCAGGAACCCGATACAGCCGGTATAAATGCGCCGCGGGGTCGTCTCCAGTTCCGCGATGATCCGCGTGGTCTGCACTTTCGGCGCGCCGGTGATTGAAGCGGGCGGGAAAAGGGCGCGGAAAATATCAGCCAGCCCCGCGGAGGTGCGCGCCCTGACGGACGAAGTCATCTGCCAGACCGTGTCATATTTTTCAACCGCATAAAGATTAAACGCTTTCACCGTGTTCCTATCGGCGATCCGGCCGAGATCATTGCGCACCATGTCCACGATCATCACGTTTTCCGCCCGGTCTTTTTGAGAAAAATAAAGCCGGCGGGCCTGCGCCAGGTCGTCCGGCAACAGGCGGCCGCGCGGCAGAGTGCCTTTCATCGGCCTGGAAATTATCAGCTTGCCGTCCAGGCTGAAAAACAATTCCGGCGAAAACGAGCAAACCGCAAAACGCCCGGTTCCGACAAACGCGGCATAGGGAACGTTCTGCCGCCCGGCGATCCGAAGGAAAAAGGACAGGGCATCCCCCCTGAAAGGCGCGCGCAGGCGGTAGGAATAATTAACCTGGTAAGTCGCGCCGCGGAAAATAAAGGTTTTGATTTTCCGCAAGGCGACCTTGTATTCCTCCTTCGCCACCGAGCTTTTCCATGCGGGCGCCCGCCCTGCGGAACTTTTCACGGCCGGAAGAACAAACGGCTCGGCCTTCCGGAACAAACCGAACCAGAGCAGGGGAAAATCCCGGGCGGGCCTGAATTTAAAGGCCGGGTCAAAAGCCGCGCCGGCCTCATAAGAAACAAAACCGGCGGCGTACAGCTTTTTCGCCGCCACTTCTTTTTCAATATGCTCCAGGACGGGAATGACTTCCCCCGGCCCGGCGGCGCTGAAAATTTCAAGCGGCTTTTGGAAGCGCAGCCATTGCCCTTTTTCCGTCCGGCAGATTACGATTTGATTTTTCCCGCCGCTCATGATTGTTGCCACACCATGCCGGCATCATATAACGGCAACGGGCAGGAATGGCAAGCCATAAAAAAAATCGCGGCAGGAATGCTTTTCCCCTCCTTTTCAACCTTCTCGCCGGTGTCTTTTTTATCTTGAGTCAATTCGCGCTGAATTTTCCCGCCGGAAAAACCTTGCAATTCAAGCCGGCGGGGATTACAAATATCCGCGGTAATTCCCCCCCCCCTGATCCGGCCCGGAGACATGCGGCGGAACGGGACTGTTGCGCAATCGGAGAAAAAAATTGAAATACGCATCCATTCTGATTGCAATGCTCTTTTTTCTGATCGCGGCGGGCCGTTCCGACAACCGGCCGCTGGAGAAGGAGAAACTGACAAATGCCGGCCAATTCACCCTTTCCGGCCAAAAGCCGAAAATTGCGATTGGAGACCTGGAAGTTGAATTAGCGCCGGAATGGGCATGGACCATCCGAGGGGCATCCTACAAAGGCATGCCCATGATCACGCCTACCGGTTACAACGGCTCGGTGATCAACGCCTGGACCGATCCGCAGGGAGTTACACATAAATGGATCGGCACGGGCCATGGCGGAGAAATCATCAAGGAAATCATCCTGAAAGTGGACAACCGGGACTACCCCCTGACCCGGGAAGGACAAATATGCCGGCCGGACAATTTCAGCGTCAGAGGAAAAAGCTTTGCGCTGGCCAAAAAATCCATTATCGGCCCGTATGCGTGCGATATCCTGCTGGAATTCGCCGGCGATCGCATAGATGAAACCGCCCGTTTTCACCGCGTTGCGGACGAAGCCGCGCTGTCATTGTTTTATGTGTTCATGCATTGCCTGTCCAACGACACGGACCAATGGATAACCGAAGTGGACGGAAAAATTCTAAAGGGCAGTTTTAAGGACGACAACTCATTCACTCTGAAAAAAGATATCCGCTGGGCCGGCATCTATTCCAGCAAAACCGGGAGCGGGCTGGCCTATGTTTATCCGGAAATTTACAAGGGGGCCCGCAATTGCAATCAATTCTGGAACCGGCCCCGCGACAACAAACTGTATTTTGACGCGCAAGCGGATAAGAAAGAGAAGGATTTTACTTTTTCCGTGTCGTTGGTCTTTTTCCAGTCACCGGAGAAAGAATGGCAAAAAAAGACGGAAAGCATATTGAGCGAACGATTCAAGATCCGGGCCGCTCTTTCCGAAAATGCCGCCGCGAACGAAAAAGCGCGGTAGCAAAGCTTGTGCCGGCATTAGCGGCTAAAAAAACCGGGGGAAACAGGCCGGCGCGTGTTTTTCCGCCATGACTTATTACAACCCGAACATACGCATCATCATCATTGGCCGTAAATTTCTGAGAACATGGCGCAGCAATGATTTTGCGGTTTCTTTCTGGCGGATGTACTGGAACAGCCGGTCCGGCGCAACAATCTCTCTCGGCCCGCAAACCGTCAAGCTGACGCCGAAGCGGATTATCCTCGTGCCGCCCAACACCGGAATCAACCAGCGGCTGGCTCACGGCGCGCCGCCTCATTTCTATACGCACTTCTTCGCGGACGCGCCCTATGCGCAACTGAACTCCAAAATTTATACATTCAAGGCCGGGCCGGAAATACTGAGCATTCTGAAATCGTTCCCCTTGAAAGACGACCCGATCACCGCCGTAAGGCCAACCATGGCTGTCCACGGCCTGGTTATCTCCCTCCTGGCGCGGATACCGGATACGGAACTTAAAACGTCGCGCGCTTCATTGCGGCTGTCTGAAAACATGTCCTTTATTGAAACGCACGTCCAGCAGTCGGTTTCCAACCGGGAAATAGCCCGGCATCTCGGCATGAGCGTCAACAGCATGCTCCGCTGTTATCACCGCGAACTGGGAATAACCCCGCAGGCTTATTTGCGGCAAAAACGCATTGAAAGGGCCTGCGCGCTTCTCCATGATCAGCGCCAGAGCATAAAGCAGGTAGCGGAAAAAACCGGATTCTGCGACCGGTATTATTTTACCCGCACATTTAAAAAACTGCAGGGCGTTACGCCCTCCCAATACCAGCGTCAGTTGAAATAACGCCCGCCCGCAAGCGGTTCAGTGCAACTCAATTTTTCTTCCGCAACCCGATCGCATTCAGCAGGGCAGCCAGCAAAAGCGGCAGCGTGAAGGCCAGGCAGGCCAGGGCGAAAAGATCGCCGTGGCGGGTGTAAAAGGAAAGCGGCATATTTTCCGCCTCAAATTCCGCTTCGCACCGCATAATCTGCGGCTCATAGACGCCGGCGCCGGCCGGTTTTAAGGCCGAACGGATGAAGCCAAAACGGTCAATATAACAGGTTACGCCCGTATTGGCGGCGCGCAGACAAGCCACCCGGTTCTCAACACAGCGGAAGACGCAATGGACCATGTGCTGGCGCGAAGCCCATGAAGGGTCAAACCAGGCGTCATTGGTCTGGTTGATCAACAGCCGCGCTCCGGCCAGAACAGCCGCGCGCGCCAGGCAAGGAAAAATATCTTCAAAACAGATCAGGACCGCAAATGCCCGCCCTTTCTCTTTCAACCGGAAAACAACGGTTTCCGCGCCGGGCGTGAAATCCTCCTCAATCCCGGTAATGGACCGCAGGAAAGGAAAAAAACGGGCCAACGGCACGTATTCCCCGCAAATCACCAGATGACGCTTGATATAAACCTGCGGCGGTTCATCTCCGGGAATAAAAAGGAAAGAGCTGTTATAATAATTCGTTTTCCCGGAAAGCATCTCGTAATCCATGGAACCGGCCAGCAATGGAACGCCGTGCCGCAGGGTTTCATTGGCCGCCGCGCGGCTTGCCTCGCCATACCGCAGGAAATCAGGCAGAGCGGTTTCGGGCCAGACAATCAGGCCGGGCGGCGCCGGACGGCCCGCCGCCGCGGCGGATTTTTTCAGGCGGCGGTAAATATCTTCGGCCCAGTTTTCCGACCATTTATACTGCTGGGGCACATTTAACTGCACGGAGGCCGTCCTGATTTTGTCCACCGGTCCGCCGGCCCTTCCCGCCTCCAGGCGCCGCAAACCGTATCCCAGAACCAGGGAAATGATCAAAACAAACGGAACGATAATTCCCGCGGCCTGAAGAACGCCTTTTCCGCGGTTAAAAACAAGGAGAACAACCGCCGCATTCGCCATCGCAATCAGGTAAGAAACCAGGTAAACACCGCCCCAATCGGCGCATTGAATGAGGGGCAGGCAGGCATGCTGGCTGACGCCCAGCAGATTCCACGGAAATCCGGTCAAAATGCGGGTCCGGACATATTCCAGCGCGACCCAGACGGCGGGAATGCCGAAGAGAAGGATCATATAGACGCCGAAAACTTCCAACATCCAACGCTGAACTTTTCCGCCAGAGTCGGACAACTTTGAACACAAATCCCTCCGTTCAAAATCGGAAGCTGAATGTTGAATGTTGAATATTTTAAAAGTCCCGCGCCACCAGGAAACAATCGCCGCAAAAACGGCGAAATAGAGCGAGCAGTAAAGCGCGACAAAAATCCAGCCGAAGAAGGAAACTTTCGCCAGCCAGAAAATACCCGCCAGCCAAAAAACCGCCCCGGCCAGCAGGCCGCATGAAAAAGATTCGGCCGGTTTGGAGACAAAACAGATATAAATCAACGGCGCCGGCGCCAGCCAGGCAAGCGGAAAAAATTCAAAAGGCGGAAAGGAAAGGAAAAGCAGTATCCCGCTTAAAAACGCAGCGGCGATTTTTTGTGAAGCGTCTCTCGTGAAGCGTGAAGCGTTTTTTTGTTCATTCTGACTTCTTTCTTCGTCTTCCACTTTGTGCCTTTGCCCCTTTGTGCCTCTGTGCCTTTTTTACCCTCCGCAGCACTTCTTGAATTTTTTCCCGCTCCCGCACGGACACGGGTCGTTCCGGCCCACCTTGGCGGACTCGCGCCTGACGGTTGCCGGCGCCATGCCGCCCCCTTCCGGCCGGCCTAGCCCCGGGCCGCCGCGGCCCATGGCCGCCGGCAGAGCAGCCCCGCCGCCGAGCGCAGAAACTTCCTGGTGCACGAGTTTGTGGGGGATGGAGACAACCAGCTTCTGATAGGCCGCGAGGGAGGTGGTTGCGCGGAACATCCTGGCAACAATTTCATTCTTAATCTCGCCCATCAGGGTCGCAAACATGTTAAAAGCCTCGCGCTTGTATTCAACGAGTGGGTCCTGCTGCCCGTAGGCGCGCAAACCGACCGCCTGGCGCAGACTGTCCATGGCACGCAGATAATCCTGCCAATGGCTGTCAATGGAATGTAAAATAATGTAACGTTCCAGCTCGGGCAGGCTTTTCTGGTCTTCAATCTCGCTCTTCAGCTCATAGGCGCGTTTGACCCGGTCAAAAATCATTTGAAACGCCTTTTCCGCGGAAATATCCTTCGCGTTAAAATCATCGGTTTTCATCCCGACCGGGAAAGTGGTATTGACCCACGACACAAACTCATGCAGCGTGTTCTGGCCGCGTTCCTGGAACGCCTCCTGCGCGCGATTTTCAATTATTTCGGCGACAATGTCAAAGAGATGTTCCCGGACGTTTTCCGCCCTGACCACGGCGCCGCGAAAAGTGTAAATGACCTCCCGCTGTTTGTTCATAACGTCGTCATATTGAAGAGTCCGGCGGCGGATGGAATAATTGTGCTGTTCCACGCGCCGCTGGGCGGTTTCAATGGAGCGGTTCAGCCAGGGATGCTCAAGCTGCTGGCCTTCCTCAATACCCATGCGGCTCATGATGTTGGCGATCCGCTCCGAGCCGAAAAGGCGCATGAGGTCGTCTTCCAGAGAAACGTAAAAACGCGACGATCCGGGGTCGCCCTGACGCGCGCAACGGCCGCGCAGCTGACGGTCAATGCGCCGCGCCTCGTGGCGTTCCGTGCCGATTACATGCAAACCGCATGGCTTTTCGCGCAGAATATCCACCAATTTCCGGCCGTTATGCTTGTCGTCAAGCTTCAGGCCGGACTCAATGACATCCTTCGCCAAATGCACGACGCCGGCCCCCAGCTTGATGTCCGTGCCCCGGCCGGCCATGTTCGTGGCGATGGTAACGGCCCCGGGCTGGCCGGCGCGCATGACGATTTCCGCCTCGCGCTCGTGGTTCTTGGCGTTCAGAACATTATGGGTAATTCCCTCGCGCTTGAGCATGCGGCTGAGCAGTTCGGAGGTATCCACCGCAACCGTGCCCACCAGGACGGGCTGGCCGGTTCGGCAGCAGGCGGAAATCTCGTCAACGATCGCCTTGAACTTCTCGCGGCGCGTGCGGTAGATAAGATCGTTCGTGTCAACCCGGCGCACGGGGCGGTTGGTGGGAATCGCGACCACGTCCAGATGATAAATATCGTTGAATTCATTGGCCTCGGTCATGGCCGTTCCGGTCATGCCGGCAAGCTTTTTATACATCCGGAAATAATTCTGAATGGTGATCGTCGCCAGGGTCTGCGTTTCGCGCTCAATAGACACGCCTTCCTTGGCCTCAATGGCCTGGTGCAGGCCGTCGCTCCAGCGCCGGCCGGGAAGAATACGGCCGGTGAACTCGTCCACGATCAGGACCTGGTTGTTCTGCACGACGTATTCCACGTCCTTTTCATAAAGGCAGTAAGCCCGGATCAACTGGTCAACATTGTGAATGCGCTCGCTTTTTACCGCGAAAGCTTGCTGGATGGCGGATCGCTTTTCATGCTTCTGTTGCGGACTCAGGGAACTATCCCCCTCAATGTCGCTGAAAGGCGCGGCCAGGTCGGGCAGAACGTAGGCGTCGGGATCGGAGGGGCTCATGGTCGCGCATCCCATTTCCGTAAGCGTGGCGTCATGGCCGCGCTCGTCAATGGTGAAGTAAAGCTCCTCGCGCAAAGCGCGCGCCTGTTCCTTGCGCATGTCCGTCAGAAAGGCGCTTTCAATCTGCTCAAGCTGTTTGCGGATGCCGCCGTCTTCAAGCATGTGCAGCAACTGCTTGTTCTTCGGCATGCCGTGCCGCACCTGGTAAAGGCGGTATTGCGCCTTTTCAATCTCTTTCCTGTCCAGAAACTCGCGGGACTCCTGCATGAAAACATTGCAGAGATCGCGCTGTTTCCGCACCAGGCGCTCAACGAGCGGCTTCATCTCGTTGTATTGATGGCTGGAAACCGGCGCGGGCCCCGAGATGATCAGCGGAGTGCGCGCCTCGTCAATAAGGATGCTGTCAATTTCATCGACGATCGCGAAAAAATGCCCGCGCTGGACGACGTCCGCAGCGTTGTAGGCCATACCGTTATCGCGCAGATAATCAAAGCCGAACTCGCTGTTGGTGCCGTAGGTAATGTCGCAGGCGTACTGCCTGCGACGTTCCTCGCGGTCCATCTGGTTCTGAATGCAGCCGACCGTCAGGCCCAGGTATTGATACACCGTGCCCATCCATTGGGAATCGCGCCGCGCCAGATAATCGTTGACCGTTACCAGGTGGACGTTTTCACCGGCCAGCGCGTTGAGGTAAAGCGGCA
>JAQUQV010000035.1 GCA_028715905.1 Kiritimatiellia bacterium | reverse complement strand
GGGAACCGGCACATCTATTTAAACATGGGCTTGACACCTACTGGCAATCTTTGACATTCTGTTTTTAGGCCATACCGAGAACCATTCTCGAATAACGGAAATAAAACAGACCCCTGATTATTGGTTCAATGAAAATCAGCCGGAATGATCCCTGTCCTTGCGGCAGCGGCAAGAAATATAAACGATGCTGCCTGAACAGCGGCATCGATTTTTCACAGGTCTCTGACGCCGCCGATGAATTTCCGGACTTGCCGCTTGAGGAAGAACCAACCGATGAGCAAATATTCGGCGACCTCAAGGAACGTTTGCCGCATGTTTCGTCAAAATTGAGGGCCAAGCTAGAGCCGTTGTTGCGCGATTATGATCTGATAAATGAGTGTCGGCAGCGTGAAGGAGAAATTAATGCGGCTGTAAAGGCGCTGGAGCTTTATCACCGCGATTTTGAGGCATGGGTGGATAATGACAAAAAGCTTGTTTCTCAAACCGAAAAATTATTCTCCGAGAAAGAATTCATGGATTTACGGTTCGGAATTGACGATGTTCGCCGCGCGTTCCAAAAGTTCGGTTATCCTGCCACTTATATCGTGGGCGAACATGATCATGAAATAGTCAAGAACGCGATCCTTTTCCTGGCCGACGAAACCTATCGCTATCGTGCAATCGCGTTTCTTTATCTAAAACTGCCGTCCTATGTGAAAACAGGCCGCCATCTTGACGCGTGTCTCATTCAATTGTGCGCCTGTTTAACCGAGGAGGAGCCGAAACAAAGCAACCCTTTCCTGATGGCCATGTTCATGCACGGATTCTGCGAATGGGCGAATCAGCGCGACCGGGAAAACGCAACCCTGCTGGAAGGGCTGGGCATCAAGCCGGAGGATATGAAACAAATCGGCGAGAACGGCTTCGACAAGTGGCTGGCGGAACAGAAGCGCGAGCCGGTGAAGGATCTTTGGTTAAAAAAGAAAATAGAGGCCAATCCCGAGGTGGCAGCGGCAATGGAAGCCAACCGCCTGGCTGGCGAACGCGCCGCGTTGTCATTGCTGGAGGGGGATGACGCCGTGATATTCCTGCTTTTGCCGGAGGAAACTGCGCCCTGGCTTGAGGAGTACGCCAGGCGTCTTCATGAGGCTCCGGAAACGTCCTCCGCTATGCGGCCTCCCGATCGACAGCCTCTGGAGGCCGCGAAAAGGAACGCGAGCGATCTGCTTTGGGAGATTACGGACAAAATGACCCGCGCCGTTTTTACGTTGGAAAGAATAACGCAATTGAGAAAACAGTTGAATGAATATCGGCAGACAATAGCAGCCGAGGATCACGAATCTCTCAAAGCCGTTCAAGGCGCGTTGATGTCCATATGCGGCGGTCGCCGTCCCGAAGACATTATTTTCCTTCACGCTCTGTGTTTTTCTTCCTTGCGCCATGCCATTAAAGAAATAGATGAATCGCATCAGGCCTGATTTTATTTCAAACGGTCAGTGCTTCCAACTTGTCGCACAATAAGGGCAGGGCGGTCGGCGTGCGGCCTTCGGCCAGGGCCATGAATTCCGGATGCGGCGCGCCCCAGACGTGCGCCAGCGGGCCGGTCAATCACCTGCAGGCGCACCGGCGCCAGAGGATCGGTTTTGTCCTTGCCTTGCCGAAAAATTCCGCGTGCAGGCCGGATCGTTTTTGAAGGTCATGATTTCAGCCCACCGGCGATGTTGCGGGACCGAGCCGGTGTGCCAGGCATAACCGATCTTCTCCCGTTTGCATAAATCCCGGGCCAATTCCAGCATCCTTTCCCATTCCGAAAACACGATGATTTTGGTGTCGGTTTCGGCCAGGCAGGAGTCGAAAAGCTTGCCCAGTTCCGCCAGTTTCGGGCAAACGCGGTCATTGGGGGCAAGAATATAATTCGTACGCGCGCGCGCTTCTCGTAGATTTCTTCGTAGATCCCAGCCCCCCAATGCTTGTGAACCCCAACCCGGCATAGCCGGGTTGGGCCATAATGTCATGACCGACAAAACAGATCATACACTGCCGAGGCAATCGCCGCGTGCCCCGTCAAATTGGGATGCACCGGTTCAAGACAGAACACGTCCGGCTCGTAATATTTCAGCAGATTTTGGAACATTGCATGCGTCCTGACCATGCGGGTGTTGAACTCCTCGCTCATCTTTTCAACCACCTTCAAATATTGAGGCAGAAGCCCCAGGATATTTTGGCGGAAACTATCTTTTGAAGATTCCCTGCTGATATAAAAAGGCTGAATCAACAAAAGCATGCATCTTGGCAATTCAGACCTGATGCGTTTCAACATTTTCCGATAAACCTCCTCATAACTTTCCGGCGAAACGCCGTCCGCCGCACGCGCAAGATGGCGGTAAAGATCGTTAATCCCGACCTGGATTGAAATCCGGTCCGGCTTATGCCGCAATAGATCATCCTCCAAGCGATTCAACAACGCCACCGAGGTATCGCCGTCAATGCCTTTGTTTACCATCACGACTTTCTTCGCCGATGCGCGGATAATCAAATAGTCCCTGAATATTCTGACATAGCCGTTGCCCAGCGGACGCTCCGCAGCGCGACGGCCACAATCTGTTATGCTGTCTCCGATAAATAATATTTTTTCGTTATTTTTTATTCTTGCATCCATTGTTGGCTTAAGCTCCTTTCGGGTTTTCATTCTTTCGCATCGCGCAACCGGCATTTTTCGCTATGCCGGTCACGGCCGCGCGGCTTGCTTTATCTTTTCTATCTGCCTGGCCACATGCGCCCTCTTCTGATAAAGCTTTGCCGGCTCCTTGCTATAATCCTGTTTGTCCCTTATTAAATCCTTCTCAATCTCCAATACCACCTCGGTCTCTTTAATTAACTTCTGAATTTTGTCTCCTTCTTTCTCCTTCAGTTCTTTTAACCTTTCCTCCAAGCGGCGGAAATATTCCCAATCCTCCAACCCGTCCCTGATCACTTCCAGCCTTATTGACGGGTTCAGGCCATCCGCGATTTTTTTACCGGCCGGGTAGGCAAGAAAGCCGTCACCGGCGGGAAGTTTGCAGGCGGCGGAGGGATTCCATGACTTCTTTGGACTTCCATCTTCTTCAATATCATTGATCGTGTTGGGCTGCCAGACTGCCAGCCCCCAGTAAAGAAACCCCTCGGCCTGATATTTTTCCAAAAGCCAAAATAGAACACGATGTTCCATAGAAGGCTGGCAGATGAAAAAGTTCGGCCGCTCGGGAGTACAGCACACATAGAACCAGACGGATTCTCCTTTTTGCCGCCTCTGTCGGGCAAGCCCGGCATTATAGTAAGGGATGAGCGGCACCCAAATGTCTATGTATTTTTCCGGGTCAGACGTAAAATAGTCATCAATGGCCGCCGTGCACAGGCGTTTTAAACCAGGGGCCAATCTTCCAGCCAGGGATGCCTCCTTTTTTACCAGATCGAATTGTTCCCGAATTGGTTCATCCTTCAGGTAAACATAGAAAGCATCAAGCCACCCTTTTTGCTTGATATGATCAGAGACCCGGGGAAGATAGTTCGTCCAGTAGTTTTCATCAATCTCGTTTCCGGAGAAAGATCCCGCCCGGATAAACTTCGCCCCGTTTTTGCGCATCAGTTCCACGTTCTTGTCAAATTCGCCAAAATCAAGGACCAGTTTATCGCCTTCCCATCGTTCACCCAAATATGGAACAGAAGCGCGGCTTCGGCCCACCCCTTCGTCAAGGACCTGGGGCGTTATGCGGTAACGCAAAAAAAACTGAAGATATTCGCGGCAGAGGGAGGCCGGCATGCGTTCCCAGGTGTTTTTTAATTCCTGAGCACCATAATAGAACCTGACAACCTGGCCGGGCCGGAAAGTAAATTCTGTGGGAAGTAAATCCTGCGAGAGTTCAAAGTCCCATATCTTTACCGTAAAAGGGAGATGCCTGGGCGGACTATCAGGCGGACATACCGTTAAAGTTCCCTTGTATTCGCCCGGCGCCGTGCCGGGAGGAGCATGGACTGTAATCCACACCGATTGGACAACATCGTCAGAAGCTATGTTGAATGTTCTGTTCCGCAGGAGGGGATCAGGATACCAATCTGACTTTTTATTCGCGTCTGAAAGATCATGGCCAGCGGAGGGGTAATGGGGATAAGACACATAACCTACCCGCCGGATGTCTATGTTTTCGGCGGAAATCCAGTTCCCGCCATTTTCCGATATCAGCTCAGAGCAAACCACATTCAGACCGGGCAGTTCACCGCCTTGCAGAGGAATTATGACAATCTGAGTGCTCTCATATTCATTCGCCGCCATTTGAAGCGTCAGTTCTTGAATAACAGGCTTATTCCACGGTTTATCACGAAACACCTTCTCCAAAGATGTCGCGCCGGAGACGGCAAATCGAGCGCCTGCGTCGGACTTGACCGCCTGATTCTTCCACATTTCATTTCTTTTCCTCAATGTTTCCAGGTTTCGCCCGAGTTCATCCACGTCTTCAAGCGCCTTTTTAACAGCCGCGAATTGAGTTTCCCAGGCGGCTTTGCCCAAAGCAGACATGCCCGCCATGTCCTCCTCCCATTTCATGAAATCAGTTTCGCGAACAGAAAGCTCCTGCAACCACTGATCTCCAAAGTCCTTAAACCATCCATAGCCGGAAAAAGAGTTTGTCAGCGCGAAGAAATCCTCCTTGCTTTTACCGATTTCCGCTGCCAACTTACTGAGCGCGCCTTCCAGGCGGCTTATGCTCACCTCTTCCGAGGCGCGGAAATAAATCGTTTTTTTCAAACCGTCGCCCAAGGTGAATCTGATATACCGCTCTCCCTCCTTTGTTATGCGATAGGGCAAAACAATCTCTGCGCTTCCATTGGCTGGTATCCGGTAAATTTTATTCTGATCCGCCGATACCGCATCTCCTCCGCATCGGGTGACAACCGCTGCAACGCTCACATCCACGGACTCATCGTCGGTATTCTCCACTGTCGCCCGAAGCTCGTTGTTTCCAATGAATTTATCCCCCCAGGAAACAGAGACCACTTTCACGGGCGCGGTCTTCCCCTCCTTCAATATCAGGTCCCGGATGGTTTTGAAATGTCCCGCAAGCGGGAATCCGCGGCTAAAATAAGAAGTGGTAACCACGATCAGCCCTTTTCCCACCCTTTGATAAAGAACTATCGGCATATCATGGCCATCACGGTTGGCGACGATCCATTCCGGCGGCCACTTTGTAAAGTGCGCCCAGGACGATAGAAGCGGCCCAAAGTTTAATTCGGCGCCGGGATTGGTCCAGTCATTGCTCTTTTGAAATTCAGGATAAATTTTAACACTCAGTTGAAAGGAAGCGCCAAGGGAAGCAAGCCAGTCTAAATGGTCATTGGCCGCGGCTTCCTGGATAATTATCACACCCCCATTTTCCAAGAAGGAGCGCCATTGCTCATGGTAGCGGTCAAATTTCTGCGGGTTTGCCAGATTGCAGTTTTCATGAAAAAGGAGAATATCATAATCATGAAGAGACTGGGCCAGTTTATCCACATTGACATTCTCCCATCTGTCAAAATTACATTTCAAAGAGGCAAAGACGCCATCGTAGGCATATCGCTGAGCCGGCCGGAAGTTGCTGTAAATTAAAGCAACCGTCATGGTCTGTGGCGCTTCCGCGCGGATTGAAAAAGCGAAACAAAAGCTAAAAACAACGATTAACAAGATGTTTCGTTTGGTCATTTTACCCAGCGCTCCTTGAAAAACCGCCTTTTGAAGGCCAGGAATTTTATTTCGGCTGTCCGGCGCCTCAATTGTTCCAATTCTGATTTCTCTCTTTGCCGGAAGCCCCATATTTCTCCAAGCAATGCGTACGCATCGCCGAGCGTCAAATAATCAAGGCAAGAAAAATATTCGCGGGCGGCCGCTTTACCTTTTTCCCGCATTCGCTTGGAGACACCCTCCGTTTCCCGCCCGGGAAGAGAATCCAGCTCTTTTTTGACAATACCGACCAGGTCCGAAGAAACCGGCCGGGAGGCATCACAGGGAAGAAATATGAGACGGCCCCATTTGCCCGACTGATGAAAAGACACTTGCTGGCTTGCCCAAGAAGAATAGGATTCTTGGGATATGCGCCTGTTCCGGCAGATATTCCCCCGCCATACGCCCGATGGAATGGCATTAAACAGGAGAAACGGGATTCTTATCTCCACTGACCAGCAATCTCTGTCTTTATATGTCTTTGCCTCCCAGTCCCACAACGGAAAAACATCGCCCGCATTCCGGCCGTTAAACCTTTTGCCGGCAGCATTAACAACGAACTGACAATAATCTTTGCTGCCTTTCGGCAAAATAAACACTTCTATGCTGTCCTCTGTCCAGAGGTCTTCGGTATCATTCAATTTTGCCTTTATTTTTGCGACCTCCGGCTCAATGGCAACCACTCCAAAATAAAGGCTGTCGCCCCATACCCCTACTCTTACCGCTGTCTGGGGGACGGCCTTTTCTCCATTCTTAAGAAGATAAAACGGGCCGAGGGGCGCAATGTCCTTCCAGGCAATGTCATCCGCAATCCTGCCATCCAGAACCGGCTGTTGGGAAAGAAAAGGAATCAAAGCATCCGCGCTTTCCGCCTTTAATTCAAGGGGAAAAAGGAGGAGGGTGAGAAGGAATTTAATTATTCTCTTGTTCATTATCTTCTCCCTTCAGCTTGAGTATGAGGTCTATCATTTTCAGCCGCAAAAGGTCCATATCCTCCACATCCCGGTTGATATCGCCCTGCTTCAATTCAGCCAGAAAACCGTTTGCGCGGCCGGCCGCATCCTTCATCTTCGGGTCTTTGCTTTCCCTGGCTTCTTTCGCCGCCGCAACCAAGGCGGCTAAATATCGCGCGTCATCCACCCCTTCGCGATAACCTTCCCATTCCAACGTATCTATCACCCCGTCGGCTGCCGGATAGACCATATTAGCCGCTTTATAACAAACCAACGGAGTAAAATCATTCCAGGTATTCAAGGCGCCCTTATTTTCATGATAGTGGCCGCACTGATAAAGCCAAGTCATGGCGCCGTCATAATCATACTGCCAGAGAAGGACGCCAAAGTTCCGCCGGTAGGTCTCCGGCACTTCCGCTCCTCCCTGCGGGTTCGCATAACAGGTGATTTTGTGTCCGGCCGAATGCCATTTGGCCGCCTCTTGCCTGGAGGGATATCCGGCGCAATTAAGCAAATTCTGAATATCACCCGCAAATTCAAAGTTGCCGCGTTGTTCGCCTTCGGAGATATAACCGGCCGCGAACACCTTTCCGCCGGCCTGATGGATGGCCTCCCAGAGTGGTCTCTGGGCCGCGAGCCTATCGCCTTTTGCTTCATCCACTCCATAGAAATACACCTCGGGAATATTAAACTTGCCGGCCATTGCCAGGATATCCCTTGTTTTCTTTTTCAATTCCTCAAGCTGGGACGGGGTTACGGCTGAATTTTCGGATGTGGAAAACCCCAGATTCTGGGCGTTGCCGCAAATGAATAAAGGCTGTCCCCTGATCCCCAATTCTTCTCTTATCTTTAATGCCTCTTCCATATCTTTCAAACCGGGATCCCTAACGACCAACTCTGTTGGAAACACAGGATTAAATACCCCGTGCGCCAGAAGGTTCTCCGTCTCTTTCCGGAACTGCCTGAATTGCCTCTCCTGGTAGGTAACACCGGACGGCATATAATAGTAAATACTTGAAACATGATAGGGCGGGAGCAACTTTATGGGAAGCACCCGGACCTTCATCGGGATGGCACCCAGAACCGCTTGCCCCTTCTTTATCCTGACCTCGCCCTTATAGACACCGGGCGCGGCATTATCAGGAATTTTTATGGTAAGCCATAACTGCTTGTTCTCTTTCCTTTTAAGATTGAAAGGAACCAGGGTCGGGCTGTCGTAGATATAATTGATATACCGGTCAAGTTTTTCCCGCGGCAGGTCTATCCCCCCTTCCCTGCTTGCCAAGACATACTCTTCCCTCTGCGCGGGAGAACCTTTCTCAAAAACAAGCTTCAGATAATTATTCTCCTTGTCCACTTTTACCAGACTGTCGTCGTGCAGGAGCAATTCAGGAATCAATGTCTTTACCGCTGAATAGCTCGTTGGGTTATACAACCTAGCGGGCGTTTCCTCCCGATAGCCAATACCTTTATCCTGCCACCAGCATTTGACCACCCTGATATCAACATTCCCGGGCGCCATGGCGTTCTCCTTCCCCTCAAGTTCCGCCGCTTCCGCCGTGACCCCTTCCATGTCCTCTTCTGTCCTCAAAACAAAACTGGCCGGCTCGTATTCACCCGGACAGGCCAAAACCATAATCTCGGAAACCGAAGAGCTGAACAATAACAAATCCGTGTCGGGCAGAATTCGTTTGTTGGTTACCGGATGCGCAAGCGGAAAAACTCTCACCACCTCGGTTATTCCCGGGCCGGCAAAAACAAAAAACACCCCGGCTATCACATAAGCCAGCTTTTTTATATGCGTCATGCGCATTTTATTTTTCACAAACATTTCGGTTGTCAAATTAATCCTGCTCCTTCTTGCCGGGACGGTTGCGGCTGTTTTCAGGCCAGGGCAAAACTTTGACAGCCTTTCCGCTCATCAGCGCCCTGTCGCAAGCCAAAGTCAGATGCAAGGACTGCAGTCAATCGGAATAGTCACAGGGATTGCCGCTCCAATCGCCCGATTTAACCTGTTTCAGGAATATTTCATTTTCGTATTCAAAAATACTTCTTGATTCCTGTTGAAATTGAAACGGAGTCTTTCGCGGAGCTGTTTTTTTCCTCCGGCCGCCGTAAAGGTTACATTCCGCCGCCGCTGGCTGATCGCCCGCCAAAGAATTGATGTTCAAATTAAGGCGGTAGAAGTTTTCTTCGCCGCTGAAGTTTATTTCGTTGCGCCAGCGGTCGGCCACCCAGCTGTGCGTATGAGCGGCAATGACGCCGCCGAATTCTTTTTGACGTTTCAAAGCTTGGTCGCGGTTCAAATCGCACAAAGCGGTGATATTGACGTCTTTCCGAGTCTGCAAATATTTCAAGTGCAGAACGGAAATACCACCCGTTCCTATAAAACCGGCTTTAATCATTTTTTGCCTCCAACAGCTTTTTCAGATACTTGGTCGTTTCCAATATATCCCGCGCCTGCTGTTCCCCGGAAACTTCGCGTTCAATGATAAACTCGCCCTTAAATCCGATCTTTTTTAATTTCCGAACAAATTCCGGAAAGCGGACCCGGCCTTCACCCACTTTTACTTCCCGGCCAATTTGCGAAGGGTCCGTCGGACATAACGCGTCTTTGGCATGAATATTCCGCACGTATTTACCAAACACATCCAATGCGTCAATCGGGTTGCCTTTCCCGTATAAGATCAAGTTTGCCGGATCCAGGTTAATCCCCAGGTTTGGAGCGCCAACTTCCCTGATCAGCCGCAACAAGGTCAACGGGGTTTCCTGCCCGGTTTCAAACCAGAATTCCAAATTGCGTTTGCTCAATTCCTGCGCTATTGCGCGTACGGCAATGACCATGTCCCGGAAAAGAGAATCCAGCGGATTTTCAGGGATAAACCCGAGATGGGTAATAATTGCGGGAACTCCCAGTTTTTGCGCAAAATCACCGGCCTTGGTCAATTCCATTATGCGATGATAACGATAGGCCGCCGGCAGGAGCCCCAAGGTGCCGGGGCCATCAACCATATTCCACGTCGCCGGCCCGGTCCAACCCGCCCAAAAGGCCGTAATATGGATGCCTGACGATTTCGCGTCCGCGCGGACCCGTCCGGCCAATTCCTCCGACCAGACATGCGGCTCCCAACTGTATAACTGGCAGACTTTAAGGTTGTACCGCTTCATTTCTTTAAAACCGGATCCTTTTTCTTTGAGTGAAGCCATCACGCCTATACGATCATGCATATTTTCTTCTCCTCCTTAAGATATAAACATCATTCTGTCATATCGTTATGTTCAATCCCTTTGGTTTTCTGGTTCAAAAGATTAACACGATAACTTTCCGAATTCCCTGAAGGCGCTGATCATTGCATCCCTTCTTTCTTTGGCAACCCCGATGCACTCATAATCAACATCAAATCCGATAAATCCGCCTTTGGGCGTCCCCTGTTTTTCAATCATCAGCTTTGCCTCGGCCCTGATTTCGTCAAGAGTCCCGCGTACAAACGTGGTTTGAACGTCCACAAAACTGGCGAAACAAATCCGGCCGGCAAATTTTTTGCCGGTTTCTGCAATCCCCGCCAGCGCCGGCTGGCCGAGGTTGATTACATCCAGACCAACCTCAATAAATTCATTGATGAAGTCGTTGACCTTGCCGCACGAATGCAGCCAGGTGTGCATCCCCATATCATGGATCGCCGCAAAGAGTCTTTTATAGCCTGGTTTGAAAAATTCCCGCCACAAAGGCAGGCTGATTATTGTGGCAGACTGCGTGCCCCAGTCATCCGTCATCAGCACTCCATGGACCCGCCCCTTGAAATCCTTAAGCCGATTAACCACGCCAATTTGAAAATCAACGATTTTCTCCGCCAGCCCACGGACTTCCTCCGGATACAAATAAAAATCCTCAAGAAGCTCCGTGAACCCGCGCAAATAGTGCATTCTTTCAAAGAGCGTGAAAGGCAGATTAAGCAGGACATATTTGCCGGCAACGTCTTTTAAAATATTTTCCAGATTGGCAAATCTGTCCCCGGCGTCCGGGTCCGGGAATTTATAATTCTTCATTGCCTCCCGGGAACTCAAGGGATGTTCCTTCACCTGCCCCATGTTATCCAGGCCGGTCCGGTTCCAGACGCACCCCCATTCATCCTGCGTTGCGCGCAAGGGCTCCCAAAGCTTTGCGCCTGCCCCCAATGTGCCGTAATCTATCGTGCAATTGTCGCGCTCAGGATCAAATTTCACTGAGACGACCGGCACCCGCTCCGGCGAACCAAATTCAATCGCCTTCTTTACCAGCTCGTAACCGTTCATCTTCCCCTCGTTATTATACCCTGACGCATTTACCTTGCCTGGCCGACAGGTAAATCGCCTCCACGACTTTTATAACGCTTTTTCCATCTTCCGCATTTATAATCGCTTTTTTATGGTTTTGGATACAGTCTATGAAATGAACGATTGTGTTCACGAAAGACTTTTCCCAATCAAAATCAATATAAGGAAACTCCCACGACTGGCTCGCGTCGCTGGTATGATGTCCCAGGGCTTTCGGATCCCGATAAATCCCCAAAGGGGGCTTCCGTAACGACTGGTATTCCATGCCGTTGACAATAAGGGCGCCTTTTGTGCCGATGATTTCCTTCCCGTCATCGCCATAACCCGCGCCCCAGTAGACCGTCATTGTGCCGACCGCGCCGTTCGCAAACTCAAAGAGTACGACTCCGCCGTTTTCTATTTCAAACTTTCCGGAAGGGAAACGGGTGAGTTTGGCGGATACACGCGCAATTCTTCCCATGAGTCTTTCCGCAAGATATATGGAGTGGGCGCCGCCTTCCATGATTGCGCCGCCGCCGCTCTTGCGTCTATCACCGCGGTAATTGTTTTCAAGAAACTTCATGCTCCCGCCCGGGTACCCGAAAATATGTTTTGCCCGGTAAATAACGGGCCGGCCTATTTCTCCCTTTTGAAGGACATCGTACGCCTTGAGAATGGAAGGGAAAAACACGAGGTTATGAAACGGCATGAGAAGAACCTTCGCCTTGCGGGCGGCCGCGGCCATTTGCGCGCATTCTCTTCCGGTTGAAGCAAACGGTTTTTCACAAAGAACGTGTTTTCCTTTCCGGCAGGCGGATATAGCTGCTTCCGCATGCAGAAAGGTCGGCAACATTATGTCCACGGCGTCTATTTCCGCCAGTTCCAACAAATCCCGGCAATTACCAAAGACATGTTTCGCTCCTGTTGCGGCGCGTAATTTTTCCGCGCGCTCCTGGTTGGCGTCGGCGATTGCCAATATCTCCACCCGGTCGCCCAAGGCCCGGTAACCTTTGACATGACAAGAAGATATCCAGCCCGCTCCGATCAAGCCCACTTTTATCTTTGTGCCCATATTATGCATCCTGGTTTAATTATGTTTAATAACAACCGTATTCGCGCGCGGTTTTATACATTTCCACGATATTTTCCTCCGGGGTATTGGATTGAATGAAATGGGTGGGCGCCAGCATATATCCCCCGCCCGGCTTCATGACCCGCAGCCTTTCCATCACCTCGCGCCGGACGTTTTCCGGTTTTCCGCAGGCAAGCGTCCCGGCCGTGCTGATCATCCCATGGAACGCCACCTTGCCATAAAACTCCCCCTTTAATTCCGAAGGCGCCATCCCTTTTGCTTCCGGCTGAAGCGTATCAATGATGTCCACGCCCGTTTCTATCAAATCGGGCATCAACTCCCGGATGGAGCCGCAGGAATGGAACATTATTTTCGCGCCATGATCATGGGCCAGGATTATGATGCGCGCGACATGCGGCCGGATAACTTTCCGCCACATTTCCCTGCTTAAAAGAAGTCCTTTCTGGGTGCCGTAATCATCTCCTATCCAAAGTATATCAATCCCGCCGCCAGCCTCTTCCAGCAGTCGTTTATCATACTGGCAATAGAAATCCGTCATCTTGTCCAAGATCCTTAAACTGACCGGGTTTTCCTCGGCCAGGTCCACCAGAAAATTATCAAAACCGCGCAGGTAGCTGGCGCGGTTTATCCAGTCCGCCGTCGGCCCGCTTCCACATATGGCATATTCCTTTTTCATTTTACATTCTTCTCTTATGCCGGAAAAATCGTAGTCCTCGGCGCTGGGCCACCGATGATTTTCCACTTCGTCAACTGTCCTGGCATTTTCGAGGGGCCGGCAACATTCCTGATTATATACGCCGGTTCCGTGGCTTACCGCCTTTCTCCCCACCCCCCATTCATCCATGATTATTCCTTCCGCCGGCGGTTGCGGAATAGCCCCCTTGTATTTTCCCGCCACAATCCTGAAATCTATCCCGAGCTTTTGAAGCAATTCCTCCCGGGTTTTGACACCGAGATGAAGTTTTAACCTCTCGTCAATCTCCGGCATGGCAAAATAATCAAGAGGCACCCGGTCCGCCTCTTCCGAATTAACGGCTTTTAAAACCCGTTCTTTTGATGTCATTAAAAAACACCTCCGGTAATTTTTCTCAGAAATTTAGTGTAATAACAAAAGTTTTCAAAAGACACGTCCGGAGGAACCGCGTGGTCCACAGAAGGAATATACCCCTGGCCGGCCGGCAAAAGAGACGCTTTTTTAATGATTTCCGCCTCTATCTCTTTCTTCCCTTTCAATAAGGCGCGTTTATCAATCCCGCCCAGAAGGGCTAAGTTCGGAAATTTTTCCCTGACCGACACCGGCTCCATACCGGCCGCTATTTCACAGGGCATAAAAACGTTTATCCCTGCTTCCACAAGCAATGGAAGCAGAGCCAAGTTGTTTCCGTCAGAATCAACCATAAAAAGGTCCAGATGGTGCCTGGCCCTGACATGCCCGATAAATGCCTTAAGATAGGGGAACATAAATTCTCTGAAAATATCCGGCGATATAAAAGGGGCCGTCTTGAACGCCATATCCTCCCAGAGGAAAACATAATCAAAATCAACCAAAGGACAGATGCGGTCGGCAACGGCCGTCTGAAAGCAAAGCCAATGCTTCATAACATCATGCAGAAGGCCGGGGGCGTCGTAAAAAAGATAAGCCAGTTTTTCTTCACCGAAAAGATTCCGCTGAAACCCGTAGCTCCCGCAAATGCCAAAACGAAGGATATGCCGGCGTTTTCTCAGGTCAGAAGCCATGGCTTTGATAGCGCCGTATCGTTCTTCGCTTTCCGGGTTCAGCCTCTCTTTGATTTTTTCCCAGTCCAATCGGGTTTCCACCGGGAATTTCAGAAACTGGGGCATGGAAACGCCATGTTTCATCACTTTTTTAATGACGCCGTCTTCATCCTGCTTGATCAAATAATCATCTTTTTCCTCAATGACTTTCGTTTCAAACAACGGCCAATAGGGAATCTGAAAAACAAGGTCTATGAGCCTTTTCAGCGCAGAAGGATTCTCAAAACCTCCCGTGTTATCCATAAGCCGGTCAATACGAAAATATTCCCAGGGAGTCTGGTCGGCAGGCAATCCCTCCGCATGCCAACGCTTTACGGTGTCATCCCAAAACCCCAATGCTTCAAAGCTGGGAATAAAATCGCTTTTTTGAAAGCACATGGTTGCCCGGAATGTTTTTCTCGCTTCCGGATTGACGAACTCAGAATTATCCGAACTTGACATATTCATTGCTCCAATTGCGCGTGTTTTGCCGCCGCCCTGAACAAAACGGCCATCGCCGTTGCCCCGGCATCGGGAATATTTTTTGACCTTTCCGACAGCCAGCCGGCCCGGCCGTGTTTTGCCTTCATATCGGCGGTTGCGGCGGCGCCCTGCTCCGCCGCAACTGCCGCCGTTTCCAGGAATTCCTTAAGGGACTTGTTTTCCAGCAGGGATTTTTCCACCGCCGCCTGAACCGGAATCATGGCATCCAGCATGGTCCGCTCCCCGGCCTGAGCTTTGCCCCGTTCCCGGACGCCTTCCACCGCCGCTTTTATCATCCCGGCCACGGCGGACAAATCAATTTCTTTTAATCCTTTTACCCGTCCGCCGGCGCGGATAAACGCGGTGGATAACAGCGCGCCAAAGGTTGAAGCGCCCGCCTTGCCGAATGCCAGGCCGGATTTGACGAGCACTTCGCCAATATCCGCCGAGGCCTGCATGGGCAGATTTTCCCTGACCGCCTTGAATCCCAGCATTACATTCATTCCCAGATCGCCGTCCCCGCAAGCCGCATCCAGTTCCCCCAGTTTTTCACCGGCAGCTTCCATCTCTATGCATATTTTGTCCAAGAGCAAAATGAACTCCGGAAAGGATAATTTTGTTTTCATTTAAAAAATCAACCGCTGACACGGATTTCACGGATAGGTTCTGTCTGTGGCGGCCGATCAATGATTGTCAACTGCCGGTATCAGCGTCATCCGTGTAATTCGCGGTTAATCCTCCTTTTTATTGCAGCGCCTATTCTTGCATTTTCAAAAACGGCGAACAGGCCGGCGCATCAAGCAGTGTTTTCAGCTCCTGATCAAGACGCAAGAGACTGATAGAACACCCGGCCATTTCCATTGAAGTTGCATATTCGCCCACGTAGCACCTGTGGATTTTTATGCCGTGCTCAAGTAAAATGTCGTGGGTTTTATTCCAGAGAATGAAAAGCTCCTCCGGCGGCGTTGCGCCCAAGCCGTTTACCAGTGCGGCAACTTCATCGCCTTTCCGGAATGGCAGGTCGGCCATAATCTTTTCCGTCAGAATTTGGGCAATTTCATCGGCTGACTTCATTTTTGTCCGTTCCACGCCGGGCTCGCCGTGAATACCCATGCCGAATTCCATTTCGTCCTCGGCAATACTAAAAGTGGGCTTGCCTGCCGCCGGAACAATGCAGGACGTAAGGGCCACGCCCATGCTGCGGGTGTTAAAAATCGCCTTTTCGGCCGCGGTTTTAACCTCATCAAGACTGGCGCCGTCTTCGGCTTTAGCGCCGGCAATCTTGTAGGCGAAGAAAAGGCCGGCCACCGCCCGGCGCCGGTCAATTTCCGCCGGCGGAGCGGAAGCTATATCATCCTTAACCAGGGCCTGTTCAACGCGGATTCCCTCGGCCCCGGCCAGCTCCGCCGCCAGATCAAAATTCATTTTGTCGCCGCCGTAATTGCCAAAGAGATGTAATACCCCCTTGCCGCCATGGGCTGTGCGCGTGGCGGCCAGCATGGCTTCCGCCGAAGGCGAGGAAAAAACGTTTCCGATGGCAACCCCGTCACAAAGGCCTCGCCCAATATAACCCAGAAATACGGGGAGATGTCCCGAACCACCGCCGGTAACAATTGCCACCTTGCCTTTCACAGGCGCAGCCGCCCTGACCAGCGCCCGATTGCTTCCGGATACTGGTTTCAGATGATGCGGGTATGCTTTTAATATCCCCGCGATTGTTTCTTCCACCACATTGAAAGGATCGTTAATGATTTTTTTCATAATCATGCCGCCTCCCCGGCGTAATTTTAACTCATGAAAATTTGTTTATCCATGCCTTGAAAAAATCAAAGCATTTACGTGCATTCTCTTCCGGCGACCCGGGATAACCGTGTCCCATTTCCACGGACAAAACGCCCTCATACCCTGATTTTCTCAATGCCGAAATAATCCCGTCCCAGTCAAGAACACCCTTGCCAGGTGGTGCAAACGTAAACGCCTCCGTGCCGGAACGCATGGCGTATATGTATCCGCCTGGTTTTACATCCTCTTTATTCAGTTTTATTACTCCGGCATCCTTGACGTGGACATGGATTATCCTTTTGCCGAAATCATTGATCAGAGGAAGAGGCGATTCCTTGTGATACGGAAAATGGCTGGGATCGTAATTTAAATACAGATCGTCTCTTCCCAGATCTTCAAACAATCTCATGGTGGTTTCATAATTGCCCACGATATAGGCGAAAACGGGTTCAATGGCTATTTTCACCTTTTTTTTCGCGGCATAGTCCAGAATGACCCGATAGGAATCCAGCAAGAGCCGCCATTCTTTCCGCGCCGGATAGTCAATATCCCCGGTATATTGAATATTCTGCACCGTATCCAGTTCCGGCAATATGCCGCTTACCGTATGGACAATCCCCACGCCCAGATGATCCGCCAGATCTATTACTTTTTTGGTATGTTCTATGCTTTCACCCTTGTTTCCCGCCGCACAGGGAGGAGGATTTTTAATCGCCACTCTGTTCCCCATGGCATAACCAAAGTGAAAATGGCACTGGAAACTTGATATCTCAAGTCCCATCTTTCTGATATGTTTGGCTGTTTCCACGGCCTCGCGGCGCGGGCATGCGGCGATGTTCGGCCGGCGGTCATTAAAACAAGCGGATATTTCCACGTCCGAATATCCGATTTTTCTTGCCATCCCGGCAATGTCCTTTAAGGAGCCTTTTTCAAAACCGCTTATCAATATTCCCAATCTCATGGCTTTGTTTCTCCTGAAAATTTGATTTTATAGACCAATCTGATGATGCTTCTTTTGCACGCGCCCGCACCATGGGCCCGTGTTCCAGTCGCCAAAAACCCCCAAGCCGCCAAGCGCGTTATCTCCGCCGTACACCGGAACATGAATCAGGACCAGTCCCGGGTAATTATACGCCCTTCGCAACGCCTTCCTCAAGCTTTCCACGGAATTTCCGCCGTCAATTCCCAGAACTCCTTTTACGGAACCGGCCCAAGCCGCATAGTCCACCTCAACCGAGTCATTTGTTTTGTAATCAAGTCCGTATTGCGCCTTCTGCAAATTACTGATGGCGGCCATGCGCCGGTTGTCAAAAACCACGATACACGCCATGACTCCGTGCTCAACGCCGTCAATCAGCGCTTGTGGATTCATGGTGAAACTGCCGTCCCCGCAAAACGCTATCGCGTATTTCTTGTCATTGCGCATGGCATGCGCCAGCAGGGCCGAGGCCGCAAAGCCCATGTATGAAGCGCCCGTATCGGTTACCGTCAACCCCTCTTTTTCATCCTCCACAATCTGAAAGCCATTGGCCTGAACATCACCGGAGTCAAAATATTTCACCGCATCCACCTCGGCGGCAAAATCGCAAACCGTTTTGATCGCAACCGGCTGGGTCAAAACTTTCTTCTTAAAAGCGGCGTCAAACAACGCCGGGACTGCATATCGTTTCTTTTTAAAATTTTGCCAATCTTTCCTCTTTTGAAAAATTGCGTCAGTCCATTTTGTGCGTTCCCGTTTCATATCTTTGTTTTTCAGGCATGCAATAAATTTCCTCAAATTTGATTTTGCGTCGCCGACAATCGGGATGGTCCGGTTATAATGGGCCGCATGATGCGCATCCATGTTGAAATTGACAATTTTTCCGGCCTTTTTCCATGCTGTTCCGGAACAATCCCACTGGCAGACGGCGCGCGCGCCGATAATGATCGCCAGATCGGCCTCGTTCATGCAATAATTTCCGCAAATTGACCCTTTTGACCCGCCGACACACATGTATCGCTCTGCGGAATAGGGAATAATGCCGGCGCTGGAAGGCCCGCTTACGATGGCGGCATCCAGCAGCTCCGCCAGTTCCATGATTTCCGCGCCGCATCCCCGCGCGCCGGCCCCGATTTTGATCGTAATTCGCCTTGCCGCAAGGGTTGCCGACACGGCTCGCTCAAAGGCCGCGTCATTTTCGCAAACGACGCGGGGCTCAACATACTCGCCGGGAAATTCAAGGAGATTGCAGTTCTCTAAAACCGCGGACTGCACGTTCATTGGGGCGAGCATGAAAAAAGGGCCGCTGAATCCTCTCCGGCCCGTCGCGACCGCACCACGCCGCAGTGCGGTAAAAATTGATTCTTTCTCGTACAAGGCATAGGCATTTCCCATGACGGACATCATTTTAAGGAATAACCCCTGTTCATTTTTAGGTATCTGCTGCATGTTAAATCCTTCGTCATGCGTGGTCTCGTCCCCGTAAATATGGTAAACGCCGGCGCCGTTGGAAGCCGCACATAAGGCGCCGGCAAAAGCATGCATGGCGCCGGGCCCGATTGAGGTGATCACCGCGGCTGTCTCACCGGTGCGCACCTTAAGGGCCGTAACGGCATGGGCCGCGGCGGTTTCGTGCCTCATGTTCCAGACCCGGACCAGGCCGGCTTTTTCATAAACCCGCAGGACATCGCCAATATCCGTAACGCCGTGGCCGAACACCGCGGCATATTTTGTGACGCCCTGGTTATAGAGTCCAAGCACAATCGCCTCGGAAACGGATATATCCTGAAATTGCTTCATTTTGCCGGCGGCAATCGCCCGGGCAACACCGCCATGCGCCGCAAGCGCCAAAATCCTCCTTGTTATCGCAGAACCGCCTGTTTTACCGGCTCGTTTCATTTACGGTTCCTCTTTCCAGTAACGTTCGGTAACTATTTTATCTTCCGTTAAGAAGCTGATGACCGCTTTTCCCTGCGCTTTGATATCGGCAAACTGCGAAGCCTTCATCCCGCCAAAAGGCAGGCAAGCCACCGGCGCCGGAATTCCGACGTTGATGCCGATCATGCCGACCTCAGCCTCAATCTTGAACTTTCTGGCATAGTAACCGTTCCGAGTATAGATGGAGGCGCCGTTGGCGTATTGGTGGTTGTTGATAACCGCAAGCGCCTGGTCCAGGGTTTCCGCCTTCATAATGACCACCACCGGCCCGAATATTTCCGTTGTATGGATTTTCATTCCCGGCTTGACGTCAACAAAAACAGTCGGCCCTATAAAATATCCATTTTCACATCCCTCAACTACCAGACCGCGCCCATCCAGGGCAAGAGACGCGCCCTCCCTGACGCCGGTTTCTATCATTTCCAGAATAAAGTTTCTGGCATTGGCCGAGATAACCGGCCCCATTACCATCTCCTCCTCCGCCACCTTTGGATTAAGCGGATTCGCGACGATCACTTCGCGGGAAGCCTTGATGAACCCGTCGCAGACGGCGCGGTAGGTCTTCTCCCCCACGCAGATAATAGCGCTGGCCGCCATGCACCGCTGGCCGGCGCACCCGTAACAGGACGAAACCATGTTCCGGATGACTTCGTCCACTCTGGCATCGGGCATTACCACCAGATGGTTCTTTGCTCCGCCCATGGCCTGAAACCGCTTGTTGGCCCGGGCACATTTTTCCGCAACCTGCCGGCAGACCGGAGTGGAGCCAACCAGCGATATCCCCTTAACCAGCGGACTATCTATCAAGGCGTTCGCCACGGTCTTGTCTCCATTAACCAGGTTGAACACGCCGGGCGGCAAACCGGTTTGATCCATGCGGCCGGCGATCAACTGCATGGTGCAGGGAACCTGTTTGGATGTTTTAAGCACGCATGTGTTGCCCGTTGCTATGGCATAAGGAATAAACCAGAATGGAACCATGGCCGGAAAATTGAAAGGCGCGATCACGCCGAATACTCCCAACGGCAGCCGGATGACTTCGCCGTCAATATCAAACGATGCGCCGATTAACCTGTCGCCCTGTTGCAGCACCGGCATGCCGCAGGCGGTTTCAATATTTTCAAAGACCCGCTTCATCTCTGCTCGGGCGTCCGGCAGGGATTTGCCCATTTCCCGCGCCAGCGTCCTGGAAATTTCCTCCTCCCGGCCGCGCAAGATATGCAATAACTCATAAAGGCAGAGAACGCGCCGCGCAACCGGGGTCCGGCGCCAGCCGGCAAAAGCCGCATGGGCCGCTTCAATGGCGCGATTCGTTTCCGCGGCCGTGGAAAGCGGCACCCGGGCAATGACCTCTCCCGTACTCGGATTATCCACGTCAAGATAATCCGTGTTTTCCGCTTCCCGCCATTGGCCGTTAATGTAATTTTTTATTTTCAGCATTGGTATTATTTTCCTGAATCATTTAAAATTTGCCCGTTCATATTTCTGGATTTCCGCAAAGCCGGCCGCCTGGACCTTGCGGCGTTCCACGCTCATGCCTGCGCCGATCTCGGCGTCAAGATACGCGTCCACAATGTCAAAAGCCTGCAGTTTTCCCACTATCCAGGCGCCCATACAGAGAATATTGGCGCGGTTGATCACATAATGCAGCCGCGCCGTGGTCGCCGATTCGGCCACGCCCGCGTATATGCCCTTGAACTTGTTGGCGCAGAGACAGACTCCCATGCCGGTCCCGCACATCAAAATTCCACGGTCGGCTTCCTTCGCCAGAACCACCCTAACCACCTTGGGAGCGATATTATAAAAGAAATCCGGCTTGTCCGTATTTTGCATGCCCAAATCCATGACTTGGCGCCCGTTTTCACGCAAATGCTCCTTGACCATCTGCATCAATTCAAAAGAGCAAACTTCGGCGGCCACGGCAATTTTCACTTCAGTCCCTCTGCTTTCTTTCCGATGGCGAAATGCTTAAAAAATCTTCCGCGCATTTCACGATATTTTCAACGTTCATGCCGTACTTGGAGAAAAACGCCTCATCATCGCCCGATTCCCCGAAAGAATCCTGCACGCCCAGCCGCCGCAAATGACACGGCGCATGCGCCGTTAAAACCTCAGCCGCCGCGCTTCCCAATCCGCCAATGACGCCATGATTTTCCACCGTGATGATTTTCCCGGTTTCGCATGACGCCCGGATAATTGCCGCCTCGTCAATCGGTTTTAAAGTCGGCATATGAATCACTCGGGCGGAAATCCCCTCATCCTTGAGAATCCCGCATGCTTTAAGGACTTTGGCAGTCATCATGCCAGTGGAAATCAGGGTAATATCTTTCCCTTCCCTGAGCGTATAAGACCGGCCGATTCTAAATTCATGCCCTTCTTCAAAGACCGCCGGCACCGCGCAACGCACCGTCCGCAAATATACCGGACCGGCATGTTCCGCCGCGGCAAACACCGCCTGTTTGGTTTCCACGGCATCGGCCGGAGCTATTACAGTCATATTCGGTATGGCCCGCATAATGGCCAAATCCTCAAAGGCCTGGTGCGTGGCGCCGGCTTTGCCGGTGGAAACCCCGCCATAACCGCCGTTAATCTTGACGTTCAGTCTGGGATACGCGATGGAGATGCTTACCTGATCGCAAGCCTTCCGCGCCGCAAAAGCCGCGAATGCGGATGCAAACGGTATAAAACCGGAGGCAGCAAGTCCGGCGGCTATGCCCATCATATTCTGTTCAGCCACGCCAACTTGATAAAAGCGTTCCGGAAAATGTTTTTTAAAGCGGATTGACTGGGTTGAGGACCCGACATCGGCGTCCAAAACCACCACTCTTTCGTTCACCCTGCCCAATTCAACCAGGGCGTCTCCGAAAACCACACGCATTTCCAGCATTTCATTCGCTTTCATTCTTTTACTTCCAATTCGGCCAAGGCCAGCTTCAATTCCGCCTGGTTCGGCGCCCGGGCATGCCATTCCGCCCGGTCGGCGATAAACGTTACGCCGCTTCCCTTGACGGTATGAGCCAGGATTACAACCGGCTTGACAGCCGTTTTCCTGGCCTGGTCAAATTTCCCGGCAAGTTCGGCGGGGTCATGCCCGTCACACTCTAGAACTTCCCAGCCGAATGACCGCCATTTATCGGCCAAAGGCTCGGGATCAAGAACCTCCGCGACGCGGCCGGTCAGCTGAATCTTGTTATAATCCACAATCGCTATCAAACGATGAATTTTATGGAAACCGGCGTACATCGCCGCTTCCCAGACCTGCCCCTCCTGCAGTTCTCCGTCGCCCATGACAACGAACACATAAAAGTCTTTTTTCAGCGCCCGGCCGGCAAGCGCCATCCCGATGCCGACGGAAAGCCCCTGCCCCAGCGACCCGCCGGAAATATCAACGCCGGGCGTCTTTAACATGTCCGGATGGCCCTGCAACATGCCGTCAAGCCGATCAAATTCCTTCAATTTTTCATAGGGAAAGAATCCTTTTTCTGCCAAGGCGCAATACCACACCGGCGAAGAATGCCCCTTTGACAGGATACAGCGGTCGCGTTCCGGCCAGTCCGGCCGGAGAGGATCGACGCGCATGGCATGAAAATAAAGCGCGGCCATTATCTCTACCGCGGAAAGAGAGCCGCCGGTGTGCCCGGCGCCGGCATGGCTGATCGTCCGCAATACCGCTTCACGGATTTTAGCGGCGCGCCGTTGTAAATCCTGAATGTCAGGCGTCATTGCTGTTCTCCGGACAATATCCCATCTGTGCGGAAAGATTTTCGCCGGTCTTTTTCACTATCCGCGCAAATGAGTCCAGTTTTTCTTTCGTCAACCGCTTTAAGAGCCCGGAAATACCGATCGCGGCCGCGACCATGCCGCGATGATCCAAAACCGGCGCGGCAAGGCACCGCACACCTTGTTTGTACTCCTCATTATCCAGCGCATAGCCTCTCTTTCGCGACGCAACGAGCTCTTGTTGCAACTTATCAAGGGTAGTGATCGTGTTTTTGCTGTAAGCCTGCAAACGGTTTCCGCCGATAATTTCCCCGATCTCATTGCCATTCATCCGGAAAAGCAAGGCTTTCCCCAGCGCCGTGCAATGGATGGGCTCATGCATGCCCACATGGGTATGCACACCGATCAGGTGTCCTCCCATTTCCTGGTCTACGATGATTATTTCATCACCATTTAAAACCGCCAAATGCGCCGTCTCGCCCGTCTCGCGCGCCAGCTTCCTTAAATATGAACGGCTTATATCCTGAAGCCGCCGCCCCTTCCTGATCATCAGGGAAAGCTCCAGAATCCTGTTGCCCAAAGCGTATTTTTTCGTAACCGGGTCGCGCCGGACATAATTGTGCATCGCCAGCGTCTCCAACAGCCGGAAAACGGTTGTCCGCTCCAGCCCGATCTTCCTGCTCAAATCATTATTACCGATCCCCTCCGCCGCATCGGCAATCAAATCCACCAGCCGCAAAGCTTTGTCCAACGATCTGATCATCTTTTCACCCCGGCGCTTAGTGTGCGCATTATGCACTCCTTGTGATGATTAAACAACAAACAATATTAAATGTCAAATGTTTTTTTAAGATTTTTTTCGGCAACAACCGGGCCGGTCTTTTACGGTTTCGGCGCGGAGGACGGCTTGACGCCAATGCCGCCGTGTGCGCTTGCTGACCATCAACAAACCGACCAACCCGCAAACGCAAGGTGAAGGGATTGGTTCGGCAATCTTTAATCTCAGACTGTCAATGCTTCGACTTCGGCCGGAATCTTGCTCAAGACTACCTCTTTCAAATCAATCTTCCGGCTGGCATTGTCAATATCAATCCCGACGAGATTACCCTCGGCATCGTAATCCAGCACAATGCCTTCGGAAATTTCCCGGCTTTCAGCGCTTGGCTTGGCGGATAGATCTATGTAAAGGGAGTCCGTGTCTCGATAATAATTCAGTTTCATTTCTTGAACCTCCTGTCCGGAAATGCGTTGTGTATCGTTTTCTTATCTTCCAGCGTTATCACGCGGAGAATGCGTCCTTCAAGTTCGTCAACCGTACCCCAGAAGCGGAAACGATTGTGTTCCTGCGGCTCCATTTTCAACGAGTTTTCAATGACCCGAATGCACCATGCTTTTCTGAGATAGGGACGTTTCCGCAAAACCTCGTTCTCAAAATACTCCGTAAACTCATATTCATCCATAAATTTATGATACATTATGAATGCCGTAGAGAAAAGGATTATTTATTCTTTGCCGAAC
>JAQUQV010000034.1 GCA_028715905.1 Kiritimatiellia bacterium | reverse complement strand
GGCGTCATTGCCGCTTCAGGCCGATGGCGACCAGTTCGCAGCGCACCGTGCCCAGTTTCAAGCCGTATTCCGCCCTGAGCGGAATCATCCCCATTTCAAAAGTCTCATTCGCCAGCCAGCGCAGTTCCGCGTCATTCTCCATTTCCGCCACATAACGGAACGGCGCCACCCAGGCCGACAAAACCCGGCCCCGGCCGGAAAAACCGGGCGCGGGCACGGCGTTAAAACGCAGGGCCTTGTATTTTTTGTCAAGCGCCTCCAGTTTCCTCAATTGCGGCGCAACATCAACCGCGAAAGGCACAAATGCGTTGTCGGTGAAAATTGACAGCGTAAAATTATCAAGGTCGGCCAGTCCGTTCGTGTCGCCGGCGTAGGCGGCGGAGATTGCCTTCATGAACCGGAACACCTCGCCGCGCTGTTCAATGAGTTTCGCAAAATGCGGCATGTTGGTGATTACGGCGCGGGCGATAAAATCGTTCTTTACGTAATCGTATTTCCCGGCTTCAACGCTGAAAATTTCCATGTTATTTATAGAGACCTTGTTGTAGAACGTATCCACGCGCATCAAGTCGCGCTTGGCAAAGAAAAGCGGCTTGAGGGTGGGCTTTATCAGAACGGTGGAAAGCCGGTTATGAATCGCATAACGGCTGCGGCCGGACTCGGACGGGTCTTCAAGGGTGTCCAGACTGAAAGTAAGAAAATAAGCAGGCAACCATTCGCCGCTGGCCTCGTTAAACCATTCGCCGTCCGCGGCGGACACAACCGCGTCAGCCAGATGCATCAGGTTCAGCCGGAAGAGACGATAAGTAACCTCATACTTGAGAATCAACGCCGGCAGATTGGGGGTGAAGCGTTCCCGGCAATCCAAATCAACCGGAGACTGGGCGAGTCCGGTTGCCGGCAAAACAAGCGGGCGCACCACGCACAAGGCCGTTATTATCAGCCCCGCGGCCAGCCGGGCCGGCTTCGCGCGGAAACCGACGCTATGAACACGCGCATTCATCCGCCATTCCTGGTAAAAACTTTTTCCATGAGGATATTAATCCGCTCCGTGTACGGCTTATCCTGCATTTCAGGGCCATTCAAACAGCCAGTCAACTGCTCAACAATTACCGCGTCAGGAATGCTGTCAACCGCCTCCAGGCATTCGTCCCGCGTCAAACGCCCCATGATTTTAAGGACTTCCGGTTTAGCCATATTTGGCCGCAAATTGTATTTTGCAACCAGGACGGGGCACTTTTCAAGGACACGCCAGGCCCGATCATACTCCGCCGCAAATTGCGGCGCGCTCATGCGGTTAATTTCGGTTATCTTTCCGCTTTTCAACGACGGAAAGTCCGCCTTTGCCATGTAAGCTTTCAGGCCGGCCTTGACGGCGAGGCTGACGGCCTTTACCTTGAACTGGGCGGACACGGGTTGTTCGCCATCCGCGGCAATCCCGGGCCCGCCGATAAGCAACGCAAAAGCCAATGCCGGAAATATTTTTTTCATGTCGGGGCTTGAAACAACTGCACACAAATGATTGCCGGGTATTCTTACTGATCACCGGCATGCTTGTCCATATTTAAATTGTTCCGCGTTTATCACTTGCTTACCGGCAGAACCGATTATATATTATTTTGTCTTGTCGTAAAATTTCCGGAAAAAAAACAGAAAACAACATGAAAACAAAAAATCGGCGGATCAATCCCCAGTCATTAATAAAAAAGGCGGGCAAGCCGGCGGAAAAGGCCCTGCGCATGCACCCTTTTTACCAGGGAAAAATTGAAACCGGCATCAAATGCCGCGTGCAGGACTTCAATGATTTCGCCGTCTGGTATTCACCGGGAGTCGCCTCGGCCTGCAAGGCCATTGCAAACGACAAAAACCTCTCTTTTGAAATGACCAGCCGTTGGAACACGGTCGCCGTGGTCAGCGACGGCACGCGCGTGCTCGGCCTGGGCGATATCGGGCCCGAAGCGGGCCTGCCCGTCATGGAGGGAAAGGCATTGTTATATAAATACCTCGGCGGGGTGGACGCTTTTCCGATTGTCCTGAACGAAAAGGATCCCGGCAGGATTATTGACATCGTGCTTGCGCTCCAGCCCTCATTCGGCGGCATAAATCTTGAGGACATTGCCCAGCCGAAATGTTTCCAAATCCTGGATACCCTGCGGGCAAAGGCGGAAATACCGGTCTGGCACGACGACCAGCAGGGCACGGCCACCGTCATCCTGGCCGGACTCCTGAACGCCCTGAAACTTACGCGAAAAAAAATAGCCGATGCCAGGATCGCGTTTATCGGCAGCGGCGCTTCAAACACAACCGCCGCGCGGCTCATTTTCGGACGCGGGGCCGACCCGGCCGGATGCATGGTGGTTGACAGCAAGGGTATTCTCCATAAAAACCGCGTTGATATTGCGGCTGCAAAAGACAAGTTCGCGCATAAATGGCGGCTTTGTCTGGCCACCAACGCCGAGCAACGCTCCGGCGGCATAGCGGAGGCGATGCGGGAGATGGACGCGGTAATCGCCTGCTCCAATCCCGGCCCCGGCATCATCCGGCCGGAATGGATCGGCGCCATGAAAAAAGACGCCATTGTTTTCGCCTGCGCCAACCCGATCCCCGAAATATGGCCCTGGGAAGCCAAGGACGGGGGCGCGGCCATCGTCGCCACTGGCCGCTCCGATTTCCCGAACCAGGTGAACAACTCGGTGGGGTTTCCCGGAATCTTCCGCGGCGCGCTGGATGTGCGCGCCAAAACCATCAGCGATGAAATGTGTTTTGCCGCCGCCGACGCCCTGGCCGGGATGATGGGCAAAAATCTTGACGTTGAACATATTATTCCCTCCATGGACGACTGGGAGGTTTTTCCGCGCGAGGCGGCCGCAGTCGGCATGAAGGCCCAGGAGCAGGGACTGGCCCGGAAAAAAATGACCCGGAACGAACTGATGGCCAACGCCCGTAAAATGATCAAGCGCTCCCGGTCAATGACCGCCGCCCTGATGCGGGATGGATTTATCAAAAAATTCAGGGGGTAAACAAAATACGGAGCGATCAGACGGTTCCGTTAAATCAACACACTGGAAACGCCGCAATAACAATGAATACAAATCCGGAATTGAAAATAGGTATCATAGGTTTTGGAGAAATGGACAATTCAAATCCGGCTGCGCTCAAAAACTAAATCGCCCGTCTGGCTGCCACGAGTCATGTTTTGAAAGGAAAAAAACAAATGCCGATGC
This sequence comes from Kiritimatiellia bacterium, assembly GCA_028715905.1. Taxonomy (NCBI): domain Bacteria; kingdom Pseudomonadati; phylum Kiritimatiellota; class Kiritimatiellia; species Kiritimatiellia bacterium. The sequence continues at coordinate 22,171 of JAQUQV010000034.1, read as the reverse complement.
CCCCGCGCGAAAGATTAATGGCTCCGTTCAGAGGAATCAAACCTGACAAACCGGCCTGGCTGGCGGATATTTCCTATTGGTATAACGCCATGGAAATTCAGGGAAAATTGCCGGAAAAATACCAGGGCGAAGCAGGATATATTCGCCTGCATAAGGATTTGGGCGTATGCGCGTATTATTGCTTGAACGGCACAACCTATACCTTGCGCTATGACGGCGTGGAAGAACATACGAACGAATCATCCGGAATACGGATAAAAGAATGGCGCACGCCAAAAGGCGTATTGCGGGAAAAAAGGGAGTATGTGCCGACCGCCTATTGCTGGGCCCGCACGGAATATGCCGTGAAAACCGCCGATGATTTGAAGGTGGTTCAGGACGTGGCGCGCCGCATGCGTTTTGAGCCGGTTAAAAAAAACTATGAGCAAATGTCGGAAACGCTTGGCGGCGCGGGGACGCCGATTTCAGCCGTGCCGCGCAGCCCCCTGCCGGCATTGCTGGCGGACTGGTGCGGGGTTATGACCACGATCTATCTTGTTACCGACGAGCCGCAAGCCGTTGCGGACACATTGGCGGCCATTGACCAGGCAAATAACGGCGGTTTTGATTGTGTTGTATCCGGACCGGCTGAACTATTGCATTTCGGCGATAATCTTGACAGCGGCAATTGCGCCTCGTACTTCAAGGATTACATGGAAGAATATTATCGGAAGCGAATTGGCCAGCTTCACAAAGCCGGCAAATACGCGGTGGTGCATCTTGACGGCACCGTGCGCGGGCTTTTGCCGAAACTGGCGGCGTGCGGTTTTGACGGAATTGAGGCGATAACCCCTTTGCCGGTGGGCGACGTTGCAATTGAAGAACTTCGCGCGCTGGCCGCCAATCCAAAGACGATTATATGGGGGGGTATCCCGGGCGCGATGTTTGCCAAATCTTGCAGCGCGGACGGCATCCGCGCCCATACCAAGCGCCTGCTGGACGCGCTCTGGACGGATGGCCGGCTGGTTGTCGGCAGCGCGGACCAAGTGCCGCCCGACGGCAATCTTGATTACTGCCGCATAATTGCCGATACGATAGAGGAATACCGGTAAGATAGACAGTTAACGGGGCAACCGTCCGCATTGCGCCGGGAAAAGGAAAATATGGACGTCAAACCAGACATTATCGCCGCGATCGGGCGCACGCCGCTGCTCCGGATCAACAAGCTGATTGCTCCGGACGAGGCGGAAGTTTTTCTTAAAATGGAATCGCACAACCCCTACTCCAGCGTCAAGGACCGCATCGGCGCCGCCATGATTGCCGACGCCGAAAAACGCGGGTTGCTCCGGCCGCAGACCGTCATCATTGAGCCGACCAGCGGCAATACCGGCATCGCGCTGGCCTTTGTCTGCGCGCTGCGCAAATACCGCCTCATCCTGACCATGCCGGATTCAATGAGCGTGGAACGCCGCGCCATGCTGAAGGCTCTGGGGGCCGAACTGGTTCTAACACCGGCCGAACAAGGCATGCGCGGCGCCGTTGAAAAGGCGAAGGAACTGTCCGCCGCCCTGCCGGAAAGCTGGATACCCCAGCAATTTGAAAACCCGGCCAACCCGGCCATTCACGAGGCCGCGACCGGACCGGAAATCTGGGAGGATGCCGGCGGCAGAATTGACGCCATTGTAACCGGGGTCGGCACCGGCGGCACAATCACCGGCATCAGCCGTCATCTGCGGCGGCTCAATAAAAGTTTCCAAGCGTTTGCGGTGGAGCCGGCCGATTCCGCAGTCATCGGCGGCGGCAAGCCGGGACCGCATAAAATCCAGGGCATCGGCGCCGGATTCATCCCCAAAAACCTGGATCTTTCGCTGCTGGCCGGAACAGTCGCGGTCAGCAATGACGAGGCCTTTCAATGGGCGCGCCGCCTGGCGCGGGAAGAGGGCGTATTCGCCGGCATCAGCACCGGCGCCAACATCTGCGCCGTGGCAAAGGCGATCCGGAAATTCAACCTGAAAGGGAAAAGGATCGTTACCATTGCGGCAAGTTTCGGCGAACGCTATCTTTCCACGCCGCTTTACAAGGACGAAGCGTAAAAGGCCGAACGGAATCTTTCAACCGCCAATGCAGAATTCTCGCCGTTTGAATATTCGCGCAAAATACAAACAAAACCACGGAGAAAACATGAAAAAACAAGGACTTAACACGTTGGGACTGCACGCTGGGCAACAGCCCGATCCAACCACCGGGGCGCGGGCCGTCCCCATCTATCAGACCACGTCCTTTGTGTTCAAAAGCGTAAAACACGCGGCCGATTTGTTTTCCCTGAAAGAATCCGGCAATATTTACACGCGGATGATGAACCCGACTACTGATGTTTTTGAAAAACGCGTGGCCGCCCTGGAAAACGGCTCCGGCGCGCTGGCCGTGGCCTCGGGCATGGCCGCCATTTCCTGCGCCCTGCTGGCCATCACCCGCCTCGGGGACGAAATTGTAGCCGCCAGCAATCTTTATGGAGGCACTTATCAGCTCTTCCATTACATGTTCCCCAAGCTGGGGCGTTTTGTTAAATTTGCGGACGCGCAGAAGCCGGAATCGTTTCGCCGGGCGGTCACTTCAAAAACGCGGGCAATTTATATTGAGACCATCGGCAACCCCGGACTGGATGTGCCCGATTTTGGGGCATTGGCAAAAATCGCGCATGCAAACGGCATTCCGCTGGTGGTGGACAACACGGTCGGCATCGGCCTGGCGAGGCCTTTTGATTACGGCGCAGACATCATCGCGTCTTCCGCCACAAAATACATCGGCGGCCACGGCACTTCCATCGGCGGCGTGATTGTGGATTCAGGCAGATTTAAATGGAACAACGGCAAATTCCCGGAATTCACCGAGCCGGACCCCGGTTACCACGGATTAGTGTATTGGGATGCGTTCAAGAATGTGCCCGGCATGGGCAACGCAGCCTTTATTCTCAAAGTGCGGGTTACACTCCTGCGCGACTTGGGCGCGGCCTTGAGCCCCTTCAATGCCCATCAGTTCCTGCTGGGCTTGGAAACCCTGGGCTTGCGCCAGCAAAAACATTCAGAAAACGCGCTCGCCATCGCCCGCTGGTTGAAAAAACACGCCCAAGTAAGCTGGGTCGTTTATCCGGGACTGAAGGACAATCCCAACCACAAGCTGGCCTCCAAATATCTGAAAAACGGGTTTGGCGGGCTGGTCGGATTCGGTGTCAAGGGCGGGCTGAAGGCCGGAAAAAAATTCATCAATTCGGTAAAACTCCTCTCGCACCTGGCGAACATCGGCGATGCCAAAAGCCTCGTCATTCATCCGGCCTCCACCACGCACCAGCAATTAAGCGCGGCCGAACAGCTGGCGGCCGGCGTTACACCGGATTATATCCGGCTCTCCATCGGACTTGAGGACGTTGAAGATATCAAGGCGGACATAGACCAGGCCTTGAAGAAATGCAGAAGTTAGAATGCAGAATGACAAAAGAAGAATCGCAGTGGGGTTGAGCGGCGGCGTGGATTCCGCTGTGGCGGCCGCCCTGCTTAAACGCGCGGGGTATGAAGTCCTGGCCGTTACCATGCAACTAGGAAGCGGCCGGATCAGCTTTGATGACAAAAAATGTTCCGCCTGCTTCGGTCCGGGGCAGGCGCAGGAGATTGACGCGGCGCGCGCGGCCGCCGCTTATCTGGAAATTCCGCATGCAGTGATCCCGCTGGCCGATGAATTTGAGGATAAAGTGCTCGGTTATTACCGGCGGGAATATCTGGCCGGCCGCACGCCCAACCCGTGCGTCGTCTGCAATGCGCTGATTAAATTCGGCGCTCTCCGGGAAGCGGCCGCGAAAACCGGCTTCAACTGCGGTCTGCTTGCCACGGGCCATTACGCGCGGGTAGATTACGATGCCCGGCAAAGACTCTTCCTTCTCCGGCAGGGCATTGACCCCGCCAAGGACCAGTCCTATTTTCTCCACCGGCTGAATCAGGCCCAGCTGGCCGCAATAGTTTTCCCGCTCGGCGACCGGCTCAAGCGCGATGTCATTGCGGAAGCGAAAAGAATCGGCCTCCCGCGCGTGACGGAAAAAAAAGAAAGCCGCGATTTTCTGCAAAAGGACGACCATTCCTTTCTGTTTGCGGGTCATCCCGGGCGCCCCGGCCCGATTCTTGACACAAAAGGGAAACGCATCGGAACGCATCGCGGAATTATCCATTATACCATCGGCCAGCGCAGTGGACTGGGCGGCGGCGCCGGCCGGCGGTATGTGAAGGAAATCCGCGCCAAAAACAACACGATTGTCATAGGCGAGCGGAATGAAATCCTGGCATTGCAAACATCCGTGCGGGATATCAACTGGATCGCAAAAAAACCGCCGGCAAAAGAGTTTGCCGGCCTGGCCCGTTTGCGCTATCGTCAGGCCGGAGTCCATTGCCAGGTGACGACGGAAAACAGCGGGGCCCGCGTTGTTTTTGACGAACCGCAGTTTGCCGTAACGCCCGGCCAGGCCGCGGTTTTTTACCGCGGCGACGAAGTCCTCGGGGGAGGATGGATTGTCATCCCCTGAACAGAATGCGCGAGCGGTTAACAATAAAATAAAGAAATTTGACAATGCGTTTTATTGAGATAACCTTTGAATCTCAGGGATAAAAAAAAATAATTTGTACGTCAGCTAACTCACGGCATAAGAACAAACATGCGAACAGTCAAAAGCATAATTAAAACCGGCGATTGCGCCAATATTCTTCTGGACTATCCTGATAATTTCTTTGATCTGATAGTCACTTCCCCGCCGTATGCGGACTGTCGGGAAAAAACCTACGGAGGGATTAAACCAGACAAATATGTAGAATGGTTTCTCGTAAAGAGCGAACAATTTCTCCGGGTATTAAAACCCACCGGCACATTTATACTCAATATAAAGGAAAAAGTGGTTGACGGTGAGCGACACACTTATGTCATCGAACTCATTTTGGAGCTGCGCAAGCAAGGATGGTTATGGACAGAGGAATTTATTTGGCACAAACGAAATTGTCATCCTGGAAAGCGGCCAAACAGATTCAGAGATGCATGGGAACGTTGTTTGCAGTTCAACAAATCAAAGAACTTTCAGATGTTTCAAGAAAACGTTATGGTACCAATGGGAAAATGGGCCGAGACACGATTAAAACATCTCGGAAAGAACGATGTGATTCGGTTCGATTCTCAGGTTGGCAGTGGATTCGGGAAGAATATCGCGAACTGGATCGGAAGAGATAAGGCCTACCCCTCAAACGTTCTGCACCTCGCCACTGAGACGGACAACCGAAACCATAGCGCAACTTTTCCGCGCGCTATCCCGGAATGGTTCATTAAACTCTTTACAAAAGAGGGCGATTGGGTTCTTGATCCATTTGTTGGAAGTGGAACAACATGCGTTGCGGCACAGAAACTTGGGAGAAACTCAGTCGGAATAGATATTTTGCATGATTATGTTAAACTTACCAAAGAAAAAATTAACCCGATTGAAATGATGCTATGCGAAAAGAGGGCAAATTATGGGAAAAGTAACAAAAAAAGAGATCATAAACTTCATCGAACCAAATATACACAAGTTTCACAAGCGAAGGCTTGAGAATCTTTTGGCGCTTCAACTGAAATACCGACATTATCGAACCGCTCGGTCATAAGGCAAAAGATAAGAATGAAAAGTTTCAAGTAGAATATTCCAAAGTCATCAATAAATTCACCCTTGAATTTTCCAAAGAATACTGCTCCTCCGGCGGATCAATTCTATGGGAAAAACTTGTCCGGTTTAACTCGGGCAAGAAAGTAGAATAACGATCATCCAGCGACAAAACCATCTTCCTGGTTTGCCAGCCACAGTGAAAATATTCTTCCCGGCAACATCATAAAAAAACGCTGATCATGGATGCATGAAAAACAAAACTTCAGCGCGTTTTGCAAGCATTGACTTTGAAACCGCCGACCGCGGCGCCGACAGTGCCTGCGCCGTGGCCGTCGTTACCATTGAAAACGGCGAAATTGTCAATCGCTTTTACCAGCTTATCCGGCCGCCCCGGCAGGAATTTGAATTTACGTATATACACGGACTTGAATGGGAAGACGTCAGGAATCAGCCGACTTTCCGGGAAATATGGCCACTGCTTGAAGAACATCTCAAGGACGCAAAATTCGTCGCCGCGCACAACGCCGGCTTTGACCGCAGCGTCCTTAACGCGTGTTGCGCGCAGGCGGGCGTAACTCCGCCGCGCATTCGCTATGAATGCACGATGACGCTTGCCCGGCGGGTCTGGCGCATTTACCCGACCAAACTCTCCGACGTCTGCCGCCGCCTGGAAATACCGCTGTGCCACCACCGGGCCGATTCGGACGCCGAGGCCTGCGCCCGGATCGTCCTGGCCGCCATGGAAAACGGCGTTGCATTCAGGTAAAAAACGGAATGAATGTGCAACGTTGAAATAGTTTCGGCGTCATTTTTAGACGCCAAGCCCAATAATTAGACGCCCCGTTATACTCAAATAAAATACTATAAGTCACCAGCGGACTGGACACCGGCGAATCCAAACCCGTTTTCGGCTGACGGACGCTATGGTCCGTTACGCTGGGCGCTATGGAGGCGGCGTCACCCGAAATTGTGATCGCATCCCGGGCAAAAAACAAAAAGCACAGCGGCGAATAAATTCTTTCTTGAAAGACATATTCAGCTTAAAAAAAACATTGACATTGTTCACGAATATGTTAACTTTATTTTATGAAGAGAATTATCTTCTATACGACGGCATCGGGTAGATGTCCCGTGCGAGACCACTTGGATGAATTACCCGATAAAACCGTACAAAAGATTACGTGGGTTTTGAGGCTGGTTCGCGAAATGGATATCGTTCCTGCCCAATATTTCAAGAAACTGACAGGAACTGAAGATATTTGGGAAATCAGGGCTGAGGTGGGGCACGATGCATATCGGCTCTTGGGATTTTGTCACGGTCAAAACATGATTGTATTGACCAATTCATTTCAAAAGAAAAGCCAGCAAACCCCGCAACGCGAAATTGAACTCGCAAAGCAACGAAGATCGGAGCATCAAACAAGAAGGTGAAACCATGGATGATCTGGATAAATATATAGAGAAAAGAAAAAGACGCTCTCCGGCATTTGCCGAGAGTTTTGAATCCGGCTATGAACAATTCAAAATTGGTGTTGTTCTGCGTATGGCAAGGGAGAAAGCCGGATTAACCCAGGAGGAAATGGCGGATAAACTCCGCACAAAAAAGTCGGCTATTTCCCGAATTGAAAACCACGCGGAAGACATCAGGCTTTCTACGCTTGAACGCTTCGCACAGGCAGTTGGGAAAAAACTAACCTTGAAAATTGCCTGAGCAAACCATTTATTTCTTGAGGACGGCGTATGTTTGATGATTTAAAAGCAATCTATAGAAATGATCCTGCCGCGCGCGGATTACAGCCTGTTTTATATCCCGGCCTTCATGCTATTATATGCATGACGCGCCTTCCAACAGCACGATAGTCGGCGCACCCGGGAAAATAGTAAAAAAAGACGGAAAGAAAGTTGATTTACCACTTGATAAGACAATAACAACCGTGAAACAAGAATAAGAACGGAAGGAATTATTCTTTGAACAGATCTCGTGCATTTATTCTTTTGACGGTAATCAGCTCTTGTGTGCTTGGGCCAGTAAGCTTATCATGCGGACAATCAGAGAATATGAAACATCCGGATACAGGTGAATTCACGGCAAAAATTAACGGATTGGAGCTATGGTATAAGGTATCTGGTTCTGGCCCTGTTTGTATTTTCCCAACGCCTGGATGGGGCCCAAGTTCGGACTTGTATTTCCTAACTTTGTGTCGGCTTGAACGGTTCTTCACAATTGTCTACCTCGACACCCGCGGCAGCGGACGTTCCGAACGTCCGCCCAACGCAACCGATTACAAATATGATCAGTTTAGCGCTGACCTTGATGCCCTGCGCGCCCACTTGCGGCAGGAACGGGTTTGGATTATTGGACATTCCATGGGCGGGTGGCTGGCTATGCACTATGCCATTGCCTATCCAGACCGTTGTTGCGGATTGGTACTGCTGGACTCCGTTGTAGCCCAGGATGCGGAGTGGCGAAAAGACGTTGCGGCACGCCAGATGAAACGACGAAATGAATCTTGGTATGAAGAGGCAACCCGGGCAACCTCCGATCCTCGGGCGAAAGAGGACGAAAAAGTCTTTTGTGCGGCGTTGCATTCCACGTTACGGTTTGCCTTCCATAATGCCGCAAACTTCAAGAAGCTGGAAGCTATGGACAAATCTTTCTCGCTTCCAGCTTTCAAAGGGATGGCCGCATCCAACAAAGGAGGCGCCCATCTTCTTCCGCTCGCGAAAATTAAAGTTCCAACCCTTATTGTGGCGGGTGCCAGCGATGATCGCGCCTCACCACTGCAGGCCGAAAGGATATATCTTGGGATCAGCGGGTCAAAACTCATCATAATTGAGAAGGCCGGGCATTTCCCTTGGCTGGAACAACCGGATCGTTTTTTTGCCGCTGTCGAAAGCGGCTTGGCAGCACTTGGACTTGCGCCGGTAGCACCGGCAGAGAAGTAAGAAAAATGCCAAACCATTTGACAACCGGTTATCCACGAATGAAATACTACAAGTCACCAGCGGACTGGACACCGGCGAATCCAAACCCGTTTTCGGCTGACGGACGCTATGGCCCGGAATGGATATGCTTTCGTATTGACGGAATCAACCGCACGAACTGCTGCTGTGGAGGCGGAAAGAACGGGCCGTTCACATTCATCCTCGGCGCCGACACTCCTGACCTCAAATGTCATCTGGCTGATTTCCTGATATATAACAAGCGACACAAACGGAACGTCATCATCTTGTGTCCTGAGTCTATTAATCTTGATACTTTTATCGCACAGGCACTGGAAGAAACTCCGGATGAAAACCGTGTGCGCTCCACAGACCCAAGGTGGGTGGTTCATTCCACGCCCCTTGCGGCATGGCATAATATTCGTCAAGACGGCATGCTTAAATCGCTTGCACTGCTTCGCGAAAATGGCAAACAAACCATCGGGCTGGGAATTGAGAAACTCGGAGACCCGCCGGACTTTGCGAATTATGTCATGCTGGGCTCCATGGAAGCGGTGTCGCCTGAAATTGTAGTCGCATCCCGGGCAAAAAACCAAATTGTTGACGATGCAGACCGCCCGTATGTACCGGGCGTGCGCATCTACTTTGACAATCACCTGATCATCCGCAACGGCTTGACCGTGCGCGATGGACTTCATAACACCAAGGTTCGCAAACGTCTTCATCTTTCGCCCTACATGGCGGCGGCGATTACGGCAAAAGACTTTCCAGAACAGACATGGTGTCCCAGAACCTTCAGCAAGGCGGCAAATAATCTCTTTCTTGAAAACATTGCGATTGAAAAATAGATTTGCCAACTGCACCCAAAAAGGATACGTTCGCACCCAGTATGAGAACAAGCAATTCAAAACATACAATAGCGACGGCGCTGTTCGGCAAAACACAGCGCGCTTTGCTGGCGCTTTTTTTTACGCAACCGGAACAATCATTTTATCTCCGGCAGATTGTGCGCATGGCCCGGATCGGCCAGGGCGCAACGCAACGGGAATTGGCGCGCTGGGTGGAGGCTGGCCTGCTGGTGCGGACACGACGCGGGAATCAGGTTAACTATCAAGCCAACCCAGCTTCGCCAGTATTTGCAGAGTTGAAAGCATTGACGGTCAAGACGGTTGGCGTGGCCGATGTGTTACAAGAGGCGCTGAATAAACTGGCCGGCCGGATCACGGCGGCCTTTGTCCATGGATCGCTTGCACAGGGCACAGAGAAGGCTGACAGCGACGTGGATGTGGTGGTGGTGGGTGAAGTGACATTCAGGGAGATCATTGACGCGCTTTACGAAACGCATAAAAAGATCAACCGCGAGGTGAATCCTACCGTGTATTCTGAAACTGAATTCCGGAAGAAATTACGCGCCGGGCATCACTTTTTAACAACCGTAATGACAGCACCGAAATTATTTCTGATCGGAGGCGAGCATGAGCTTAAGCGATTGGGCGCGTAGCGGCTGGTTAGTTGAACACCAGACAAGTCCGCAAGAAATTGCCGATCTGCTCGGCGTGACCGACCGGGACTTGCGTGACTGCGCGGCAAGAAATTTAAGCGAGGACTGGCAACTGGCAATTGCGTATAATGCGGCATTGCAGTGCGCCACGGCTGGCTTTGGCGGCCTGCGGTTACCGGGCGTCAAGGGACGCGCACCATTACCGGGTGATCCAAAGTCTGGCTCACACCATCGGCATGGACGCCGAGCTGATTGCCCAAATCGACGCATTCCGCAAGAAACGCAACATCGGCGATTATGAACGGGCCGGGTTGGTCTCGGAAACCGAAGCCCGCGAAATGGTGACACTGGCGCGCTCATTGCGGCATCAACTGGAAGCATGGTTGCGACAGAATTATCCAAACTTGTTGAAATAAGCCAGACCAAAAACCGCGAATCAAAAACAGGAATGACAACAATCCAAAAAAAACTTCAGGCTCTTGAAAAAAACCTGCGGAAAATGAAATCGCTCATGGTGGCTTACAGCGGCGGGCTGGACAGCGCTTTCCTGGCGGTCATGGCCGCGAAAACGCTGGGGGAAAAAATGCTCGCGGTCACTGTCCTCTCCCCTGCCCTGGCCCGGCGCGACCGGGAGGATGCCCGCAAAATCGCCAAAACTTTCGGCTTCCGGCATGAAACCGTTTCCCTTGACACGACACGGGATAAACATTTTGCCGCCAACCCGGCCAACCGCTGTTATTACTGCAAGGCCGCCGTGTTCGCGCGCCTGCAAAAGATGGCCAGAACGCGCGGCTTTAAGGAAACGGCCGACGGCACTAATCTGGACGACCTGAAAGATTACCGGCCCGGATTGAAGGCCGGCCGCGAGCACGGCATCCGGCATCCCCTCCGGGAATGCGGATTCACAAAAAAAAACGTCCGCCTGGCGGCGCGCCGAATTGGCTTGTCAATCGCGGACAAGCCGGCCTCACCCTGCCTGGCGTCGCGTTTCCCATACGGAACGCCGATAACGCCCGCGCGCTTGAAAGCGGTTGACGCGCTGGAAACAAAAATCCGCGCGCTGGGCTTCAGCGACTGCCGGGCAAGAGTTGAATCACGCGGTATTGCGCGGATTGAGGTCCCGGAAAACGAACTGAAACTGGCGTTGAAACCTCTAATCAGAAAGTCAATCTTGCTGGCGGCGCACAAAACCGGGTTCAGCTACGCCGTCCTGGATTTGGCCGGCCTGCGGAGCGGAAATCTGAACCGGACAATGAATAAAAATTCACCGCAAAGACACAGGGATCGCAGAGAGAAATTATAATAAAAACTCTGAGTCCTCCGCGCATCCTCGGCAAAAAAAACAGAACACCATGAACATTCAAGTCAACGGTGAAAACCGCGAAATACGGCCGGGAGAAACCCTGGCCGGCCTGGTCAAAAAGTTGAAGCCCGGCAAACAACGCGTCGCCGTCCTGCTGAACGACAAATTGATTGCCGCGGAGAAACGGGCCGGGCATATCCTGAAGGAAGACGACTGCGTGGAAATACTGACTTTTGCCGGGGGAGGATAAAAGGAATTTTCGATTTTTGATTTCAGATTTTTGCTATGATTATTTATCCTATCCGTATCCGTGAAATCCGTGGTGAATGAATAAACTTCATGGTGAACAATTGAGTTTAAACGTCCAAGAACGCGAACGATACGCGCGCCATCTCTCCCTCCCCGGAATCGGCGCGGACGGGCAGAAAAAACTGGCTGAAAGCCGCGTGTTGATTGTCGGGGCGGGCGGGCTGGGCTCGCCCGCGGCCCTTTACCTGGCCGCCGCCGGCGTTTTTACGATCGGCTTGATGGACGCCGACACGGTGGAACCGAGCAATCTCCAGCGTCAGATACTGCATTTCACGGACGACATCGGCCGGCTGAAAACAGAATCAGCCGCCGAAAAATTACACGCCTTGAATTCCGATGTCCGAGTGCGGACATATCCGTTCCGCCTGACCGGAAAAAATGCGCGGTCAATTCTCGGCAATTTTGATTTCGTCATTGACGCCACCGATAATTTTCCCTCCAAAATCATGATCGCCAACGCCTGCCATGCCGCAAAGAAGCCCTATTCCCATGCCGGCGTCGCGCAATACTCCGGCCAGACCATGACGGTGCTTCCCGGCCAAACGGCCTGTTACCGGTGTGTTTTTGATTCCCCGCCAAAAGACCCGCGCAAACCGCAAGGCCCATTGGGCGCCGTCCCCGGCGTGATCGGCGCCATCCAGGCCGCAGAGGCAATCAAATACCTGCTTGATATCGGCGACCTGCTCACCAATCGCCTGCTCACGTTTGACGCTCTGAAAATGAAGTTCCGGGAAGTGCCGTTGAAACGCAATCCTTGTTGCAAATTGTGCGCCAGCCGCCGTTAAAACTTGTGCTTTGTCCGGGCAAATGCTATGCAAATGAGTGAATTTCGCCATTCAATGCAATTAACAATGATATCGGAGGGATCGGATTATGATTACCAGACACTGTTTCCATGATTTTATCACAACGTTGTGTTTCCTGGGCTGGATGAGCGCCATGTACGCCGGAACAGGACCATGCCTTGCGGACGCGGAGGCGCAGGTTTCCGCGCTGGGACTTGACTATGACGGCGACGGGTTTGCCGACCCGGCCCTGGTGATCAACGGGGACTGCTACCTCTGGCTTTCCACAAACGGTTACCTGATGAATACCCCTTTTGACCTCGGGCTTTCCGGCGGAACTTTTACCGCCGGCGATCTGGACGGCGACGGCACGAACGACGTGGCCATGGTTTCGGGCGAATTGTGGTACACTTGGGGTTCAGCCTCCGGCTATGCGCCATTAGGGCCATACAATTTGAACATGGCCGGCACACCTTTTATCGGCAATTTTGACGGGGACGGTTTCGGCGATCCGGCGGTCATGAACCAGGATGGACTATTCGTCTGTTTTTCAAAATACGGTTACCAGGCGTCCGGACCATTCGCGTTCAATGCAACCGGAACGCCGCTGGCCGCCGACCTTGACCTTGACGGCTGTGACGATTTAATCCTGGTAAATCAAAATCTGTGGACTGTTTTCTACTCCAGTCTGGAATATCTTAACCCGGTGGTCTATGATCTGGCGACAACCGGCCTGCCGCTGGCGGCGGATTTTGACAACGACGAACGTTATGATCCGGCGATTTATGATCCGGTCAACGGCTGGTATTGCTGGATGTCGTCCGGTGGCTATCTCAGGCAGGGCCCCTATCAATTAACCCCGGGTTATGCCCCGGTGGCATACGGCCTGGCCGACATGGTTTCAAACACGACCCATGCCGCAGTCTACGTCGGCGACGAATTGAACGTCATTCCGGATGCGAAAGTGTTTTTGAACGAAGTCGTTTTGACCTATGGCCTTCCCGTTGTTTTTACGAATGAGGACGGGCGGCTCATTAACCTGTCTCTGCCGTTATATTACGGCGCCACCACTTCCCTGACCGCAGGCGCTGATGTTGTCTTGACCGTTACCGCCGCCTCTGGGGCGACCATTTATCAGTCGGCCGCTTATACCATGCCGTCGCCGGTTCAGATTGTGTCGCCTACCAACGGCCAGAATCTGGCGGCCGGGCAGGACCAGACAATCCGCTGGTCAAACGGCACAAATGCCGCCGGCTTCCTGGTCGGGTTCCTGGCCTTGGACGCCACCAATATTAACTCAGATAAAGGCCTGGTTGTGAAATATGTCCCCAATTCCACCAACGAAACAGCGCTGGACGGCTCGGAATTTCTCGCCGGAACAGGAGTGGTTGGCGTGGCGGCGGTTAACGGCGACGTGACTGCCCTGCAAAACGACATTGATACGCCGCAATCCTTCTTCCTCCTGGGGAACGAGGATGATGTAACCATCACGGTGGAAGAATCCCATGGCGCATCAGGAGCGGCGAAGGGGCAAGCCGGACTGGGTATTCTCCGTGAATATTCCAAATCGTTTGAAGGCTTGAGCTTCAAGATGCGCGATGGCAACCCCCAGCAGATTCAACAACCCGGCAATGTTACCATTGTCTTCAAATTGCGGCGCCTTAAAATGAGCGTGGCCTTTATCAAGGCATTTGACATGAACGGCGGCGAGTATTTTTCATGGCAGAAAAAACGCGTCTTTAAGACCAGCGACAAAACCTACACGGTGTCGTTCAGCGTGAGCGCCGGGACAACGGTCGTCTTCGGCACCCATGACGCTTCGTATCGCAGTGGCGTTTATTCGTATTAGATCCAGCCCCGGCCGCAAGTTTGGTTAAAACAACATTCCAACATTCTGCAGAATGTTGGAATGTTGAATTGAAACAAAAAGGAACCTTTCAGGCATTAATCGCTGCCATTAAAACCCCGCCGGAAAGATCGTCCGCCGCTTTGAGTATCGGCGCCATGCATTTATCCGGTTTCCCCCACCGCAAAATATTTCCTTCGGAAATAAAGCGCCACGTTCACAAGGCCGATCAGCACGGGTACTTCCACCAGCGGCCCGATCACGGCCGCAAAAGCCGCGCCGTGATTGATGCCGAATACACCCACCGCCACCGCGATGGCCAGCTCAAAATTATTGCTGGCCGCGGTGAAGGAGAGCGTCGCCGTCCTGGTGTAATCGGCGCCGGCCTTCCTGCTTATCCAGAAACTCAACAGGAACATGACCACAAAATAGATCAGGAGCGGCACGGCGATCAGAAGCACATGCCCCGGCTGGCGGATGATTTTTTCACCCTGCAACGAAAACATGACGACAATCGTAAACAACAAAGCTACCAGCGTAATCGGCGATATTTTAGGGATAAACCGCGCGTGATACCATTCTTTGCCCTTAAGCTTGACCAGAACCAGGCGGGTCAGTATGCCCGCGATAAAAGGGATGCCCAGGTAGATGAACACGCTTTCGGCGACCTGCTTGATGGTGATGTTGACCACGGCCCCGGAGAGGCCCAGCAGGGGCGGCAGTTTGGTTATGAAAAACCAGGCATAGACGCTGTAGAAAAGCACCTGGAATATTGAATTGAACGCCACCAGTCCGGCGCAATACTCGCAGTTACCCCTCGCCAAATCGTTCCATACGATCACCATGGCGATACAGCGCGCTATGCCGATCATGATCAGCCCGATCATGAATTCCGGCTGATTATGCAGAAAAGCCACTGCCAGCAGGAACATCAGGATCGGGCCCACAACCCAGTTCTGAATCAGGCTTAACCCCAGCACCTTCCAGTCCCGGAACACGTCCCCCAGTTCCTCGTATTTCACCTTGGCCAGCGGCGGATACATCATCAGGATCAGGCCGATGGCGATAGGAATGCTGGTTTGCGTCCCCTCCGGCCGCAAGGATCCGATCCAGTCGCCGACACCAGGCGCAAAATAGCCCATCAAAACCCCGGCCGCCATGGCGAGAAATATCCACAGGGTCAGATAGCGATCCAGGAACGATAGTTGTTTTGATATATTTTCGTTCATGTCCGATACTCCAATATTGACATCAATCCGGCCGGCTCAGCATGAGGCTTAACCTTTTTCACCTTTTACAGCCTCAATCTTTGCAGAAACCACATACGATTCAATCCCAGTACCGGGAAACCAGTCTTTAATGAATTCGCGGCTTGCTTCATTGACATCAACTTTCACCCCGGAAAAACCAGCGTCGGCAAGCATTCGTTTTATATCCGATACAAGCGCCGCGCCGGCCACGCATCCGGCATGAGCCGCCAAGTCTTTTTTGATTTTATCCGGTAATTTTCTGACGGCAACCACATCGGATATGGCCAGCCGTCCGCCGGGTTTCAGAACCCGGTGCGTTTCCCGGAACACCTGCGCTTTATCCGGCGACAGGTTGATGACGCAATTTGAAATGATGATGTCCACGGAATTATCCGCCACGGGTAAATGTTCAATTTCGCCCAGGCGGAATTCAACATTCTTATACTTTCCTTTAACGGCATTTTCGCGCGCTTTGCTGACCATTTCCGGCGTCATGTCAATTCCTATGACCCGACCACTGTCGCCGACCTGTCTGGCGGCAAGGAAACAGTCAAAACCTCCGCCGCTTCCCAGATCAAGGACGACTTCGCCTTCTTTCAGATTTGCGATGGACTGGGGATTTCCGCAGCCCAGCCCCATATTGCTTTCAGCCGGAACCGCCTTCATATCTTCGGCGGAATAACCGATTTTGGCCGATTCGGCATCAACATTGACCGACGCGGAAGAACAGCATGAAACAGCGCAACATCCCTTGGTTTTTGCCTTTGCAATTTCCGCATAACGGCTGCGAACATTCTTTCTGATCCGATCGTGGTCGTTTTTTATCTTCATGGTTTTCAAAATAACCTCCTGCAAATGGCTTCCAAACCTTCATTGCTAATATTCTTAAGCCGCTTCTGATCCTGGATAATCCGAATGGTCTTCTTCATATCCTTGAACAGCAAGGCAAGAATCTTGCCTGCTGAATTTGGCCTGAAATCTTTTGCCAAGCGATAATACATCCAGCGCCCGCTCTTGCGGCTGTCAATAAGCCGCGCGGCCCGCAGGATAGTCAAATGCTTTGACACAGTGGAGGGCGCCAGCTCCAGCAGGGCGATAAGCTGGCAGACGCAGAGTTCGCCGCCTTGAAGAGCATACAAAATGCGCACCCTGTTCTCATCCGCCAGCGCTTTCAACACATCCATCACTTCACGCATATGACCCCCCCCCCGTTAATTCGTTATTTGTAGAAATATACCATATATGCAAACAACGTCAATAAAAATAAACAAAAAATTGTACGGCCAAAAGACGTGTTGCGTGGCATGGCGCATGAATGGCCGGCAAACAGCGCGGTGCATGGTTGGAAAGAATATGTCGCGTGCCGGAAGGAGGCGGGAAGCCGGAAGTTCCGTTACTCCCCAGTGATCTTCAATGTTACATCCTTGGGCAGGGCGACCCCCGCCGCCACCTGCATGGCCTTGAAAGCGCCGACCGGCACGGCGCAGGCGGCACAGCAGCCCTTAAGGCTCTCGCGGCCGGTCGTCAAGACCACGCCTGCGCTTCCCGCGCCGATCTCGGCATACCCGTCCACCGGACCCTTGGCCATCAATGCCTCGCCGAATTTCCGCGCCTTCTCGCACGCGCTCGCGATCTTAAAGGTCACGTTCTGCGAATCTTCGCTCCCGGCGTGGATACTTGACTGGAACCCGCAAATTCCGCCATTCACCACAACTAATGCCTTCATGTTTGAATTAAGCCCCGCAAAGCGGGGCAACTTTTTCCGCTTCCAAACGGTAGGGCGAACCCTCAGGGTGAGCCGATCTTCATCAGACGGCTCGGCAGGGACGCCTCGCCCTACCTATTGGGCAACTTTGAAATTCCTATACATTGAATTAGGTCAACTCCAAGCAACCCGCATCCGGATCATTCTCAAAGCGCCAAATCAATGCGCTGTATTTTCGGATCATCCTTTCATGCACGCTTGTCGGTTGATTCCCAATCCGCATCCAGACCACTTTAGGTGGTGGTCCATAGTAACAACTCAGATCGTAAAAATCCTCGTCCAAGGTAACAATAGTCATTCCCTTATCTTTTGCGTAATTCCAGATCGCAAAATCAGATTGGTCCTTTAGACCGACCATGCGGACATGGGATGACTCCGGAAATATGTCGGCCAATCGTGATACGAGTTTGTGACTGAGGTTCGCGTCAAACAACAGCTTCATGTTTCACCGGATATTGGATGAAGCGGCGTTCACGTTCGGCGGCATACTCAATGCAAGCCCGAATGTCCGGCTCGGATAGGTCGGGATAGTCCTCGATGATTTCTTTCACCGACATACCTGCTGCCAACCAACCCAGCACATCACCAACAGTAATACGCAAACCTCGAATACACGGTTTCCCGCCGCGCTTGCCTGGTTCAATCTTAATCACATCGCGATAGTTCATAACAACCTCCCGCCCGTTTCGGGGGAAATGTTTTTCAACTCTTATCTAAAAGATATTCTCATAATCAAGCGCTGTCTGCAAACATAAACAGCCGGTTATTTTTCCTTGCTCGTCTGGCGGGAAAAAGCAAAACGGAAAGTGGCGATACGCAGAACCGGCCGGCATCCCGATTACCTTGCTGTATAAATCAAATACAACCCGCCCATCAGCACCAGCAAGCCGCAAATTTTCTTCAGGATTACTGCGCCCCTGGATTTTTCGTTCCAATTGAGATAGTGCTGGACCACTTCCGTGAACGTGCCGGCCAGCACAATCACGGCACAATGCCCCACCCCATAAAGCAGAAGCAGAAGAATTCCATACGTCAGGTTGGTTGCCGCCAGCTTGAAGGTAACCGCCAGCATGGGCGCCATGTAGGCAAAGGTGCAGGGCCCGAGCGCAATTCCGAACACCAATCCAAGAATAAAAGCGGCCAATAGTCCGCGACGTTTCATGCCAACCCTGGATGGTCCGGACCAAGGCATGGGAATGACGTCCAGCAAATGAAGTCCGACGATAAAAAATATTACCGCCACAAAGTAGTTGCCGTAGCGTCCAATGTCGCCCATCATTCTTCCGGCGGAAGCTGTTACTGCGCCGATAACGGCAATCGTCAGCAAAATGCCAAGCGCAAATAGAATTGAAATGAAAAAGGCGCGCCAGGTGGAAATCCTGCCCTGCTGGTCAATGAACCCTACAATCAAGGGAATGCTGGCCAGGTGGCACGGGCTGAGCAGAATGCTCAAAATGCCCCAGATGAACGCCGCGGTTATCGCAATGGCCGCGGAACCTTCAACCGCATGAGTTAACAATATAAAAAGCTGTTCCATTATTCAGGTCCGATCACATTATTATTTTACCGCAGGCGCAGAGACCGCAGAGACAAAATAAAATCTTTTTTTTTGAATAAACCATCTCTCTCATCTCTGCGCGCTCTGCGCCTAGCGAAGCGGGCGGTGAATCTCATCTTGTCAAAACCCAAGTTGTTTCCACTTTGCCAGAATATCCTCCCTGCCGTAAAACCCTTCATGGCGGAAAAGCTCCTTGCCGTCGGGCGCAAAAAATATCTGGGTGGGGATCACGCGGATGCCGTACTGCCGGCCGGCCTCCGGGGTCTGCCAGACATCTATGAACTCAACCTTGAATTTATCGGCATGCGTCTTTTTCAAATCCTCCAGGATGGGCGCCATCATCTTGCAGGGAATGCACTTGCCCGCGCCCAGGTCAACGAGTTGCGGCAATGTTTGAACGGCGCCGGCTGGCGGGGCCGGCGATTCAGTCGACGCAAAGGATTGCAAAGCCGTCTCGTTAATACCGGCTGTTTCCACGGGCGGCACGGACGCCGCGACCGGTTTTTTGCTTTGCTTGATCGCAATGACCGCCCCCGCCGCGACAATCAGCGCGGCAACAATGGCTATACTCCTGATATATTTCATGGTTAATTTTCATCCTCCTCTGGATACGAAAGCTTTTGTCTCACGCGGGGTTAACCACGTTATTGCACGAAATTCGTGCAATATTCGGGTCTCACTTCAACATCTCGGCCACTTGCTCCGGCGTCAAGACCTTGCCGGCGCTCTTAACCTGGCCATCCACGGCCAGGGCGGGGGTCATCATGACGCCGAATTTCATGATCGCGTTGATGTCGGTCACTTTCTCTATTTCATACTCAATGCCAAGTTTTTTTGCGGCCGCCTCGGCGTTCTCCGCGAGCTTCCTGCACTTCGGACAACCGGCGCCGAGAATCTGTATTTTTTTCATTCCAGTTTTTTCCTTTCTGTTTTTTTCATCGCATAACCGCGCCAAAAACAACACCGCTGATCGTCGCCATGACAACGACAAGCGCCACATACGTTAACGTCTTCTTCGGTCCTATGATTGAATTGATCACCAGCATATTGGGCAGTGACAACGCCGGGCCGGCCAGCAAAAGCGCCAAAGCCGGCCCCTGCCCCATGCCGCTATCCATTAATCCGCGCACAATCGGAACTTCGGTCAAGGTGGCGAAATACATGAGCGCACCCACTATTGATGCGAAAAAATTGGTCCAAACCGGCCAGATCATGCCGAACCAACGGGGCGCGGAACCAATGCCGCCAACAACGTTATAGAAAACGTCCGGATCATCGCCGACCAGCGCCTGGATCCAACGGTTCGGGATAATGCCAGCGTCATCGGAGCCCGGACTGCCCAGAAAAAATCCGGCCGCCAGCACGCCGGCAAACAGCAGGGGAACAATCTGTTTGGCAAACCCCCAGGTCTGATTTCCCCAATCTTTCAGTTCCGCTCCGCCATAAAAAACAAGCACGGCCAGCCCGGCCGAGCCGGCGGTAAATGCCGCAACAGGATGACCCGGAAACATCAGTCCCAAAACCACCGCCGGAAAAGCGGCGGCGGCCACGCACCACATCGCCAGATCAAAAAAGCGCCACAGACAGAAAGCCAGCATGACTCCAAACCCGGACGCGATCGTCCATTTTGCCTTGAAAACCATAACCCATATACCGGTTGTCTCAAGCGGCTGCCCCCAGTTGGCAAAAACCAGTATTCCGACCATGGCCAGAAAATAAAGTGCTATCTGCCATAACGGCCGGCCGCCAGTTTCGTCATCCCCCATAAACACGTCCTGCGCTTTTGCCGCCTTGTCGCGTTCCTCTTTAAGAAAGAAAAAATGCATCAACGCGCCGATCACCACGCTGAAAACAATCGCGCCGATCGCGCGCGCCAGGCCGATCTGGAAACCAAGCACGCGCGCCGTCAGCACAATGGCCAAGACATTAATGGCCGGGCCGGAATAAAGAAAGGCGATCGCCGGGCCCAGCCCCGCGCCGCGCATATAAATGCCGCCGAAGAGAGGGAGAACAGTGCAGGAACAAACCGCCAGAATCGTGCCCGAAACCGAAGCCACGCCGTAGGACAGCAGTTTGTTCGCCTTCGGCCCGAAATAACGCATCACCGTGTTCTGGCTGACAAAGACGCCGATGGCGCCGGCGATAAAAAACGCCGGAACCAGGCAAAGCAGAACATGTTCCTGGGCATACCATTTCACCAGCCGCAGGGATTCCAGAACCGCTCCCTGAAAACGGACGGAAGAAACCGGCAGAAAAAAGGCCGCCAGGAAACCGGCCGTCAGCACGCCGAATATTTTCCATTCTTTGTTCATGTCTCCAAGGCGGGATCTGCAACCAAAAAATATTCTCTCGCCCTGGCCGGCGCTCGGGCACAGGCAAAGGCGCAAATCAATTAGGCCGCCAAAAGCGGCAACTGTATTTGATAAACGTAGGAGCCGCATCCCCATGCGGCGATTCCGGACGAACCGCATCCCCATGCGGCGATTCTAAACACCAGATGCATCGCCGAACAGGGGTTCGGCTCCTACCCACGATTTTGCGCTCTTTTGCGGCAAGTTTGAAATTCCTATACGTGAACGCTGATTCTGAAAACTTTGCGGTCCGGCGATTGCCGGACGGCTTGGCAAGAAAATCTTCTTGTTTATCATGGTTTCCCGTGCTTCAGGCTACTGGCTGTTGATTTCGTCTTCATGACTGCAATCGCGCATTGCAGGGCGTTCAAAATACAGGGGGTTTGCAAACGATAAAACACCCGCATACCCGCCCGGCGGTCGGCAACAATCCCAGCTTTTTTCAGGCGGGCAAGGTGCCGGGAAACATTGGACTGGTCAATATCGGCCAGGGCGTTCAATTCGCAGACACAGCATTCGCCCTTCGCAAGCTTGTCCACGATCAGGACGCGCACCGGGTGGGCGAGCGTCTTCAGTATTTTTGCGCGGATTATTGCCTGTTGAAAGTTCACGCGCACACCTTATGCGTATATGCGCATAAGGTCAAGCAAAAAAAACGCGGTTTTTTTCACAAGTCCGGCAGAAGCTGATCGGTAAGGTCGTCGCGCGTAAAAACAGTGGCCCCGAAAACGGCCTCAAATTTCAGGCGGATAACCGGCTCCGTCTTGAAATCAAACTCGCGGCTGGCGTATACGCCCGGCTCAAATTCCAGGTAGAGCCAGTCCTTGTAAATCTGGCGGCGGTAACGGATGGAAAACCAGGCCCTTTCAATGAAATTGTCGGGATGATCGTAACCATTGGCATCATAATCGTA
>JAQUQV010000033.1:2807-26709 GCA_028715905.1 Kiritimatiellia bacterium | reverse complement strand
ATCTCGCATAAATTTGTCTCCAGCGCCTTGCCGGAGCGCATAAAAAACGGAACGCCGTCCCAGCGCCAGTTGTTGACATGCAGAACCGCGGCGGCATAAGTGGGGGTACGCGAATCAGGCGGCATGCCGGATTCCTCCACATAAGCATTCCGACGGCCGGCCGCGGTAACCACGCCGGCGTATTGTCCCAGAACCATATCCTCAAGCCGCACCGGCGGAATGTCGCGCAAAACCTCCGCGGTTTTGCCGCGGATGGAAACGGCATCGGGGCGGCTGGGCGGTTCCATGGCGGTCAGGGCCATGATCTGCAGAAGGTGGTTCTGCATTACGTCGCGGATAATACCGCTCCCATCAAAGTAACCGCCGCGGTCTTTGACCCCGATATTTTCCTTCCAAGTGATCTGGATGTGGTCAATATAATTCCGGTTCCAGATCGGTTCAAAGACCAGATTGGCAAACCGCAGCACCAGCAGATTGTGAATCAATTCCTTGCCGAGGTAATGATCAATGCGGTAGGTCTGCTCCTCCGAAAAAACCGCGCTCATATCGCGGACAAGATGATCGGAGGACAGGCGGTCCGAGCCGAACGGCTTTTCAACCACCACCCGGGTCCAGCGGCCGGCGGGCGCCCGGGCCAAGCCGGCCCGGCCGATGGCGCGCGCCACATCCAGGAACACCGCCGGCGGGATGGCCAGATAAAACACGCGGTTGGCGCCCCCCGCCCCCTCCAACCGTCCAAGCGTTTTTACCAGGCGCTGATAGGATTCGCCCCAGCCGTACGCTCCCTGACAATAAGAACAGGCCGCCAGAAATTCATCACTGCGGTCAGCCGCGCCGGGCGCGCACCGGCGTCTGAGATGCTCGGCCAGTTTCAGGCGAAAAGTTTCATCGCTGAATTCCGTGCGGGCATACCCGACAATGCGCAGTCTTTCGGGCAAATGTCCCTGGCAATAGAGCGCGTATAAGGCGGGAACGATCTTGGTGCGCGCCAAATCCCCCGAAGCGCCCATAATCACCACGGTCAAAGGCTCTTTTAAATAATCGGCCATTGCTTATAAATCTAAGACGCAGGACAGCAACAGTCAAATCTATTCAGCTTTCCACCCCCCCGTCTCCCGCCCCGCCGAAAAACTGTATTGCATTGACTTGTCGCGCGCCTTTTGCTATTTTTTCGTCAAAAAGCTGGTTTATTGGCGCCAAACGATGCCAATGAAAAGAAAGCTGTATATTTTGCCAGGAAGGGCAGAAAGCGCACGGAGTCCTTCGTTTTCAATGTTTGACACGCTTCATGGCGTAAAATTCAAAAGGATAAAAAAATGGAAACAACTCCCGAACAATCGGCGGCGGACGGCAGGATATCATTTTGGCGCCGGCTTTTTTTTTCAATCGCCGTTCTCTGGCCGGCGCTTTCAGCCGATGCCGCAACATTGGACAACCTCTTTTTTCTGCACCACTCCACCGGCGGCGGCTTGATCTCCGGGGGCATGCGCGAAACAATTGCCGGCTATAACGCCGCGCACGGAACCGCCTTCGCGTTCTGGGACCACGGCTATAACGGCGAAGGTCTCCGCGATGCCTCCGGCAATTTTACCGGGAACAGCTACGAAATTCCGGGCGACAACACCGATCCAGACGGTCTTTATTATCTCTGGACATCGGCGAATGATGACGCCGCCGCATGCCGCGGCAAAATCCTGGCCAACCACGGGGTGATTGCTTTCAAATCATGTTTCCCGGCGGCCAATATTCCCGACGAAGCCACGCTGAATCAATACAAGGCCTGGTATCTGGCGATGCGGGACGTGTTTGACCGGCATCCGGACCGCCTGTTCGTGGTAATGTCCACCCCGCCCCTCCACCGCCTGGCCACCGACGCCGCGCAGGCTAATAACGCCCGGCTATTCGCCAACTGGCTGAAAAGCTCTGAATATCTGTCCGGCCGCGCGAATATCGTCTGCTTTGACCTGTTTGACTGCCTGGCCGGGAACGACCATATGCTGAAATACGAATATGAAAACTCGCACGACAGTTCCGACTCGCACCCCAATGCAACCGCCAATCAGACCGTCGGGCCGCTTTTCGCAAATTTCCTCATCGCATCCGCCCTGAATTACAACTCCCCGCCCTCGCGTCCGGCCGTTCCGATAATCAAGGCCAACGGCGCGAGGGGCGAACTGACCGTCAATTCCGCCGAGCCGGTCTCCGTCACGGTGGAAATTACCGCGAACGATTACGCGGGAACAGCCGTTGACTGGTGGTTGGTCGGCTACGCTCATTCCTACGGCTGGCATTACGGCCTCTCATGGACGCCTTTCAACGGCGATCTCGGGATTTGCCAGCCCGCGTATCAGGGCAAGCTGTTCAACCTTTCCGCCATGCCGGTTATGGACCGCTGGCTGCTGCCTCCCGGTATTTATGATTTCTGGTTTGCCGTTGACTATCCCATGGACGCAATTCTTGACCTGAATGGAACAATTCTGATAGATACTGTGCGGGTTGTCGTGGAATAATACGAACCGACATGCCGTAATAACGCGGCAAAGGGAAAAATCATCAAACTGTATGCGCGTTGTTTAATCGTTTTTTTCGGCCGCTTTCATAATCATAGTCATTAATATCGCCCGGAACAGCAGCCTGTCGGATTTTGCCGAAATCATATTCGGGGTTGCAATTCATTCCGGCGGCAAATTGCCATGACTGACACGGTTGCCATATTAAACAAACTTTTCCTGGCCATGCAGAATGTCCGTTTTTATCCGCCGGACCATTCGCTGGTCAAGGAAAGCGTTTCATCCCTCTACACGCTCCTGAATGATTTGCTCTCTTCCGGTAAGGAATTTTCCTTTGGATTTGTTGAAAAAAAGCTCATTGTCAACGGCCAGCCGGCGGAGGCCGATCAAGCTCAAACCGCGGGTTTGGCCCGGCAACTTGAACTCCTGCGCGTTGACAACATCACCATCCGCCCGGGATTGCCCCCGGCCGAACTGCATTCCTTTCTGGAATGCATGACCGTCAAACCGGAACAACTGCACGACACCGGCGGCATGAAAAAAATCCTGGCCGACCGCGGTCTCCAGCATATCCAGGCCAACGACGTCGCCTATGGCCGCATCAAAGGCGGGGATGCGAAAAGCGGCGAAACGGAAAAAGGCAAGGAGAACCTGAGCGAGGACGAGGCTTTTATCAGAGCCCTGCACATGGCCGACCGGCGCATGGGCGCCGGCGTCCCGCCCTCGGCCGCAGCCCGCCCCCCCCCGCGCGCCGCGGGAACGGAAACCGGACAAGCCGCGCCGACCGCGGACGAACTCAAAGAGCTTTACGCCATCCGCGACCGGTTCCAGGAAGAGCTTGACCGGCGGGTGCGCGACGCCGTCCGCCGTTACGAGGACAAAAACAAGCGGCTGGCCTTTGAAAAGGATAAAATGGATTCCATCATGCGCAACGTCGGCGAAGGCGTTCTGGTCGTGGGCAATGACGGCAATATTCTCATGGCCAACCCGGCCGCCGAAAAACTGCTGGGCGGGCAAGGCCAGGCTGTGATCGGCCGGACATTGAAGGAAACCATCAGGGACGAGCATTCGCTGGTGCTTTCCAAAAACTCTCCCGAATCCGTCACCGAAATTGAATTGGCCGGCAAAAACAAAGCAACCCACCGCATCCTGCGCGCATCCAACGCGGTCATTGAAGACCGGGACGGCCGGACGGTCGGCATGGTGTCGGTGCTTTCCGATATTACCAGGATGAAGGAAGTGGAACAGTTGAAATCGGCCTTTGTGGCCAATGTCTCCCATGAACTCCGTTCGCCCCTCGCCGCCATTCAAAAAAATCTGACGGTTATCCTGGACAAAACCGCGGGTGAAATCAACCCCAGCCAGAAGGAATTCCTTACTTTGGCGAGAGAAAACGTGGAACGGTTGACGCGGCTGATCAATGATTTGCTGGATATATCAAAAATAGAAGCCGGCAAAATGGAGCTGAAAAAAATCCGCGCCGATCTCGCGGAACTGGTCCGCAAGACGGCCGCCTCTTTTTCCGGCTGGTTCGGGGAAAAACATATCGCCTCCCGCCTGGACCTGCCGCCCGGCCCGGTGAAGCTTGAGCTGGACCCCGACAAAATCACGCAGGTGCTGAACAATCTCCTGAGCAATGCCTTGAAATTCACGCCGGCGGGAGGCGAAGTCACAATTAAAGTTATCGCCGGCGACCCGGTTAAAGTATCCGTAACCGACACCGGCGTCGGCATCGCCCAGAAAAACATTTACCGGATTTTCAACAAGTTTGAACAGATCGGCGTAAGCCATGCCAACAACGTGAACGGCACCGGCCTGGGCCTGCCGCTGGCCAAAGAAATCGTGGAACGCCATGGAGGCAAAATGCAGGTTGAGAGCAAGCCCGGCAAGGGCAGCGCTTTCTCATTCACCCTGCCCGCATAGGAGAAAAATAAAATGGAAAACAAGGACATACGCATATTGCTGATTGACGACGAAGACGGCTTCCGGCGGCCGATGGAATTCTGGCTCAAGGCCAAGGGCTACCAGGTAACCGGCGTGACCAGCGGCGAGGAAGGCCTCGCTGAAATTGAACGCGAACGGCCGTCTATAGTCTGTTTGGACATGAAAATGCCCGGCATGAACGGCCTGGAAACCCTGGGCAAAATCAGGGAAAAAGACAAAAAACTGCCGGTCATCATGATCACGGCCTACGGCACCGGCAAGGACATGGAGGAAGCCGAAGGCCTCGGCGTATCGGGATTCTTCAGAAAGGACGATGACTTTGCCACGGCCGCCCGACTGATCGTGATCGCCCTGGAATCCGCCCGGACCGTTTAACCCTCATGTTGCTTGACGCTCATGCCTTTTCCCGGCGCGTCAGCAGGTAACCGCTTACCATAACCGCCAGGCCGGAAATAATCAGGAAACCGCCGCCGACCATGAATGAATTTATATGTTCGCGGAGAATGACCGCCGCAAAGACCGAGGCCAAAACCGGCTTGAGGAAAAACATCATGGCGGCCTGAAAGGCCGTGCAATGCCGGAGACCGTAATAATAAAGGCCGTAGGCAAGCGTCGTCCCAACAAGCGTGAGATAAAGCACCGGCAGCCAGGCATCAATCAGCCCACCGGCGCCATGCCGGAGAAAACTGGCCAACGCAAACGGAAGGGCCAGAAGACTGCCGAACAAGGCTGAAAATCCCATCAGTATAAACACTCCGTAACGGGGAACGAGGCGGCGCGAGATGCAGATGCTCAAGGCGAAAAAGGCCGCCGAAACGGTCATAATGCCCAGGGCCGCCAGCGACTGCATGGTAAACGCCCCTGATTCCCATGCAAACAGGGCAATGCCCGCCGCGCCCAATGCCAGGGCCGTCCATTTTGGAATACTCCACGGCTCATTGTTGACAAAACGCGCGAGAATGATGACAAAAATCGGATTGGCGCTGAAGACCACCGCGCAGGAGGCGGCCTTCTCAAAAAACAGGATCGCCAGATGAAAGAGCGATACGGATACGGCAATTCCCACGGCGCCGTTAACGGCAAACAGACCGAAATCTCTCGGTTTCAATTCCAGGCCGCTTTTCAGAAATGACGGCAGAGAAAGCGCCAGCAGAATGACGCCGGTGAAAAAGAAACGGAGAAAGACCATCTGAAACGGGAGGACGTTCGGGCCGATTATCTTGGCGGCCACCTCCACCGTGCTGAAAAGCGCCACGCCTCCCAGCAGGGACAAGAGGCCGATGGTTTTCATGTTAACCCATAAAAAAAGAGAGCGGAAATCAAGGAGCAGAAATGCATGCGTCCGCCGGCCCCTGACCGCCGATCCCTGAATCCTATTTTTTCTGGTAAGACTGTTCAATCTTGGCCGCAACATCCCTGAAGCCGATATCCGCCTGATATATTTCCTTGTAATAACGGTTGGCGGCCTGCTCAAAATCGCCGGTTTTTTCCAGGAGAGCGCCCAACTGGTAAAATATCTCTTTTTTGAGGTCATTCATTTCGGTCAATCCTTCCGCCGCCTTTTCCAGTTGTTCCTTGGCAAGATCAAACTGCTCTTTCCGCAGGAAACAAACGCCTAGATAATAAAGCGTCTGGATATGAAACTTGGGATTGCGTTGCGCCAGCTGGAAGTGTTGAATTGCCTCGTTATACTGGTCGTTCTCATAAAGGAGCCGGCCGAATTCAAAACGAAGCGGCAGGTCGTTGGGATAGCGCGCCACGCGCGTCTGCACGCTCTTGAAATGGAAATCGCGTTTTTCTTTTTCCTTTGCGGCCATTCCGGCCGCATCGCCGTTTTCTTTGCACTGGGCTATTTCCGCGTCATATTGCTTCAGCTTGATGTCCGTCAGGGCCTGATCCAGCTGCGGATCGGAGCCGGCCGCCCGCCGGCCCTCCTCCAGCATCCGCACCGCATCGTCAAAACGGTTGATCTGAACATAAAGCCTGGCGAGCGCGCGGCGGTAGTTGATATTGTCGGGCTCGCGCTTCACTTTGGCCTCCGTGTCCCGAATCAGCAATTCAACGTTCTGCTCATCCCGGACGGCCTTGTTATCGGCCTCCAGCACGGCGGCTTCCTTGGCGTCTTTGATAATGGAGCGATACGAACCGCCGTCTTTCGCGGCCTCGTCCCAGCCGCCCTTGAGCATGGTGTCGCGCGCCATCGCGTTCTTCAGGGCCTGCAAAGCCCGACCGTCGTTCGGCCGCAGCTCCGTAATGGATTCAAAACATTTGCGGGCTTCATCCGGCTGGTTGACTTCCAGGTAGAGGTTGCCAAGCTCGTAAAGCAGGCCGATATCCTGTTGATAATATTCGCGCATGACGTTCAGGGTATGGATGGCCGCTTCCTGTATTTCGGCTTTCCGGGCCGCATCGCACAAGAGACGGACAAACGTCATGTTCAGCGGGTCCAGCCGCAGAAGTTTCTCGGCAATGCCGAGTGCGCGCAGGGCGTCGCCGGCGCGCAGCGCCATTCTGCCGCGGACCAGCGCCGGCAGGTTGGAAAGGATTGCGGTTATATGAAAGGCTTTTCCCCCCTTCTTGCTTTCATTCATGAATTTAATGCTGGTGGCGCGCAGAAACTTGCGGCATTTGAGAAAACGCGGCTCCGTTTCCAGGACGGCCATGAACATATCCATGGCGTACGGAAGATTATCTCGCTCCATGGCCACAAGGCCCTTGTCAAACAACTCGCGGGCGCGGCGTGAAATATTCGCTTCCGATGCTTCCATATAAAAAAACCTTTCTTTAACTTGCAGGCAAGGTTATATTTTGGTTTTTACCGTGTCAAGCGCCAAGACAAAAGGGAAAAAAGTGCCGGATTTCAATAATTTCAGACCTAAAGCCGTTTTTACCGGCATTCTTTTCCTGTTGCTTTCGGTTCTTTTGGCCGGAAGTCTACCAGCTAAACCCGCCAAAATCAAGGCGTATTCCGACGTCAGCCCCCGAACCTGCATGTCGCTGAAAGAAATGTCCAGCCGGTACGGTTTCTCTTCCTTCGGCGTCAAAGGCAAACAAATCACCATGCAGACCAGGTTCAACACTTTTTCCATGAAAGGCGACAGCCGCCGGGCGGAGTTTAACAAAATCGCCGTCTGGCTCAGCGCGCCGATCGCCAGGCAGTGGGGATCGTGGCACATCCGCCAGGTTGACATTGACCGGACAATCTGGCCCCTGCTGAACCCGGACAAGGCCCTTGCTTCTGAAGAATATCAGATTGTCGTCCTTGACCCGGGACACGGCGGCAGCGACCGGGGCGCGCAGTCGCGCGGCGGCCTTGACGAAAAAACCCTGACGCTTGAGCTGGCGCGCAATGTCCGCCGGATACTTCTGCAATACCGCATAGACGCGCGCCTGACCCGCAACAGCGACCGGCCGCTTCAGCTTGACGAGCGCGTCGCTATCGCCAACCGGTGGAAAAGCTCCCTCTTTATCAGCATCCATCTCAACGCCGCCGGCAGTTCCATTCCCGCCGGCATTGAAACCTATATTCTTCCGCCGGCCGGTTATCCCAGCACCTCCGGCGGCAAAACGGATATTTGCGACCCCGGCGTGTATGCCGGCAACAAGCATGACCGCGCCAATATGGTGCTCGGCTACCTCATCCAAAAAAGCATGTTGAAATACGCGGGCGGCGAAGACCGCGGCGTGCGCCGGGCGCGCTTTGTCGTTCTTAAAAACATCGCGTGCCCGGCCGCCCTCCTGGAGTGCGGTTTTCTCTCCAACCGCAGCGAGGCGGCCAAGTTTGAAAAGGCAGGCCACCGCGACAAAGTGTCCCGCGGCATTGCCGAGGGAATAATAGCCTATTTGAACGCCGTCAAGCGCGCCCGTCAGATCAAACCATGAACGGTGAAAAAAACGAGGACAAGACAAACCATGCGTAAAAAATGCGTTATTCATCTGGCCGGAACGGCCGGATTCTGTTTCGGCGTCCGGCGCGCGATCCGCACGGCGCTGGAGCTGGGCCGGAGCGGCAAAACAATCCACATGCTGGGCGACCTGGTTCATAACCAGGACGTGATTGCGCGGCTTGAAAAAACCGGCATTAAAAAAATCTCCCGGCTGGGCCGCGGCCGCGGGAAAATTTTGCTGATCCGCGCCCACGGCGCCGGGCGGCGGTTGATGAGCCGGGCCCGCAAACAGGGATATGAAATTGTTGACGCCACCTGCCCGATGGTTCATCTCATCCAGAAAAAAGTCCGCGAAATGGACCGGCGGGGATACCGGGTCATCGTGCTGGGCGATCGTTACCATGAGGAAGTCCTGGGCATTGCCGGCCAGATTTCCCGGAAAACCATGATTATTGACGGCATCGGAAACATTCCCTGGCCGCAAATAAAAAAAATCAAAAAGGCGGCCGTCGTGGTTCAATCAACCCAGAATATGGACCATGTCCTGCCGGTTGTGGACGCGTTAAAAGGAAAAATCAGGGAATTGAAGTTTTTCAACACAATTTGCAGGCCGACCAGGATGAAGCAGGCCGAAACGAAGAATCTGGCACGGCTTAATGACGTTGTCATCGTCATCGGCTCGCGCCTTTCGGCCAATACCCGGCGGCTATTTGAAATTTCCCGCGCGCTCAACCCGCGCGCTCACCGCGTTGAATCGGCCGATCAGATCAGTCCGACGTGGCTTCAAAATGCAAAAACCATCGGCATTACCGCGGGCGCATCCACCCCCCAATCGGCCACGCGCGCCGTGATTGAACGTATCCGCCGGCTGGTCGCCGCTCCCGGGAAATCAACTCCCGCCGGGATGCCGGAGGGTTATGAATTCCACCTTTTTCTGCTGGCCGGCCAGTCAAACATGGCCGGCCGGGGCGTGCCGGCCGCCTGCGATAAAAAAACACATCCCAGAGTCCTGACTTTCACCAGAGACAACAGGTGGGCGCCAGCGGTTGATCCCATTCATTTTGACAAGCCCGCCCCCGGGGTGGGCCCGGGCCGGACATTCGGTCTTGCCCTGGCCGATAAGTGCCGGAATATCGTGATCGGGTTAATCCCCTGCGCCGCGGGCGGTTCGCCGATTTCGGTCTGGCGGCCGCGGAAAAAGTGGACGCAAACCAACAGCCGACCCTATGACGATGCTGTCAGACGAACACGGCGGGCTATGAAGTCTGGCGTTTTGAAGGGCATTCTCTGGCATCAGGGCGAGGGCGACTGCGCTCCCGGCCGGGCGGAAATTTATGAAAAAGAATTAACCCGGCTGATAAGGCGTTTCCGCATGGATTTGCGCGCCCCCGGAGCGCCTTTTATCTGCGGAGAACTCGGGCCCAGCGCCGATCCCGGAACGAATCGTTTCAGAAAGATAATCAACAAATCCCTGCGGAAGATCACCCGAAAAGTCAGGTTGACCGGCCTGGCATCATCGGCCGGGCTCAGGTATAAACCCGATAAAATTCATTTTGACTCCGCATCCCAGCGCGAATTCGGCCGGCGGTATGCGGCGGCGTATATGCGCATTGCCGCCTGCAAAACGCGGTTTGCAGAGGAAAAAAAACGTTGAAAAATGACTGCCGGACTAAGATTTTCAATTGGATGAAAAAAAAAACACTACTGAGTTGGAGTAGCGGGAAGGACAGCGCATGGGCGCTCCATCTACTGCGGCAAGACCCTGCGACAAACCTCCTGGGGCTGTTCACTGTCATGAACCAGAAATACGGCCGCGTTTGCATGCATGCAACCCGACCGAAACTGTTGCATCAGCAGGCAGAGGCGGCCAGCCTGCCAATCCAACTCATCAACTTCCCTGATCCCTGCACAAACGATCATTCCGATGCCATCATGCGGGAGTTCGTCACCCAATGCGCGGCGAAGGGGATTGAACGGATTGCGTTCGGGGACTTGTTTCTTGAGGACATCCGCAGGTATCGCGAGAGCCAATTGACGGGAACTGGGATTGAACCAGTCTTTCCGTTGTGGAAAATCCCCACGGACGAACTCGCCGAACAGATGCTTGCCGGAGGCATGGAAGCGTACTTGAGCAGTGTTGACCTCAAGAAACTACCCGCTCGTTACGCGGGGCGGAAATTGTCGCGGGAATTGCTGGCGGAATTCCCGGCGGGAACCGACCCCTGCGGGGAAAACGGAGAGATTCATACGGTCGTTGTCGCGGGGCCGATGTTCCGCAAAGCCATTCCAGTCAGGGTGGGCGAGACCGTGGAACGGGGTGGATTTGCATACGCTGACATCATCCCGATGAACTGAAAACACTGTCGAACCAGCAAATGCTCGGTACGGCTTCGCCGCCCGAGATTTGCGACCGTTGGGGCGGGAGATGGGAAGCAATTATTGATTCCGGAGAACGAAGGCCAAAGAGACGGATGCTCATCGTCGTGGGATGGATTATCGCGCTGGGTTTCAGCGCAGTTCTCATCGCAGTTCATGATATCAAAAGAAATGCGACAATCCTGGAAAATGTCATGAAAAAGAAGTTGACAAAAGCCGGGCGTGGCGCTACATTGTAACACACTATGAATACATTAACGGTCAGAATACCGAATGATCTTCGTTCCAAGTTGCGGAACATCAGTCAGGAGCAGCGTAAACCCGTCAGCGATCTTGTGAGGGAATCTATTCGCCGCTACGTAGCTATTGAAAAATTCCGTACTCTACGCAAGAAGGTGCTGCCTTTCGCTGAGGCACAAGGCTTTATTACGGACGATGACGTTTTCAAGGCCATTTCATGAGAATTGTGCTTGACGCGAATGTCATCGTAGCGGCATTTGCCGCCCGAGGGCTATGCGAGTCGGTGCTGGAATTGTGTCTGGATCGCCATGATATATTGTTGAGTGAACCACTTCTAGATGAGATCAGAAAGAACCTCCAGAAAAAGGTAAAACTTCCCATACATACCATTGAGCAGATTGAACATCTCCTTCGGGAAAACGGTACAATATTCGTTTCGGAGTCAATTTCTCCCCATGTCTGCCGTGATCCCAACGACGTTCATGTTCTTGGCTTAACAGTAGCTGGGCAAGCAGAGTGCCTGGTTACTGGAGACAATGATCTACTCGTCCTGAAACAATTCAGACAGTGTCAAATCCTTAATCCACGAGCGTTCTCGATATTGATTCAT
Organism: Kiritimatiellia bacterium; assembly: GCA_028715905.1. Classification (NCBI taxonomy): domain Bacteria; kingdom Pseudomonadati; phylum Kiritimatiellota; class Kiritimatiellia; species Kiritimatiellia bacterium. The sequence continues at coordinate 15,142 of JAQUQV010000033.1, read as the reverse complement.
CAAAAACAAGGATAACCAGCCATTCGGGATTTGAAATGCCAAAAGGAACGTTAAATAGCGCTTGAAAACAACCTGACGGATGGCCGCTTCAAACACAGCAGCCGGCCGCGCAGCATCAATTTCTGCCTTTACCCTCCTGGCCGCCCAACGCACCCATCGGCTCAAAAACGAAATCAAAGCCTTCCTCAAACCACAACTCCTCACCATAGATAAGCTTGGCTACATGCCCATCGATAAAGCCGGAGCCGATCTGCTCTTCCAAATCATTAGTGAACGCTACGAGCGCGGCGCCATCTGCATCACGTCCAATAAACCTTTCAAACAATGGGCCACCATCTTCAATAATGATACAACACTCACCTCCGCCATCCTTGACCGTGTCCTCCATCATGGCGAACCGGTCGTCATTGAAGGTAAAAGCTATCGCATGAAAGACAGGATCGAAACTGAATAAGCTTTTTCAGTCCGTTTTCATTCCTGCCATTTTAATCCGTTTTCAACCGGCGGCGACACAGAACGAAGATTGCAAGAAAAAAATGTAGAAATAACGTGTAGAAAAAACCGGTTTGCCCGGTTATTCTGGAAGCAGAAAAGTGAAGCAAACCATTGAAAACACAATGGCTGCCGGACTAGGATTTGAACCTAGACAAACAGATTCAGAGTCTGCTGTGCTACCGTTACACCATCCGGCAATTGAATAAAAGCGGGAAGAAACACAGTATCCATTTAGCTGTTCGCAGTAAAATTGTTTCTGAAAATGGCTTATAGTTACCACGCAAGGTTAACCCGGTCTTCCCGCCAGGTCACGCCAGCCAATATATCCAAAGATCACCGCCCGTCAAGAATTTTGGGCGGCAAATCGGTAATTTTCTGCTTTGCAGAACGGAAATTCCATGTATTCTTTCCGGAACTATTCGGGTTATTTCAGAGTTTTACAGAGTCTCTTGCATGAATCAGAATAAATCCGTCCCTGAAACAGCATGGCCCCGGCCGGCGGCGGCCGCGCCCGCCGGCCGCCATTTGTCGCAAAAAAAGCGCGCTTTGGCCCAAAGCGCGCTGATCGGCGCGGTTGCCGCCTTGATGATTCTGGTGCTGAAACACATCTGGTTCGGCCTTTTCCTGTGCGTCCTCGGCCTGGCGGTGTTAATCAGCGGATTGTTTATTCCCGCCGCGTTCAAAGCGTTTGAACGCTTCGGCCAACTCCTGGCGCGCTGGGTTGGAACCGGCCTGACTTGGATTTTGATGACGCTTTTTTTCTGCATGGGCATGATTCCCGGCCGGTTGATTCTGCTCCTGGCCGGACGGGACCCCATGCGGCGGCGGAAAGATGCCGCGCTTGAATCCTACTGGATCGCCCACAAACCGGAACAGGCCGCCTCATACACCAGACAATATTGATGAATATTCTCGGCATCAGCGCGTATTATCACGATTCGGCCGCGGCCCTGGTCAGGGACGGAAAAATTATCGCCGCGGCGCAGGAAGAGCGTTTCACCCGCAAGAAACATGACGCCGGCTTTCCGCTGAACGCCATCCGTTATTGTCTGGCCGAGGGCAAAATCGGCAAGGAAGGATTGGACGCAGTCGCTTTTTATGACAAGCCGATCCTCAAATTCGCCCGCATCATGGAAACTTATTTCAGCGTGGCGCCCCGCGGCCTGCGGTCGTTCATGATGGCATTGCCGCTCTGGTTGAAACAAAAACTCTGGATTCCGCTGAAAATTGAATCCGAGATGGATAATTTAAAAATCCCGGTAAAGGAGCCGCTTTATTTTCCCGAGCATCACCTTTCCCACGCCGCCAGCGCTTTCTTTCCCTCGCCTTTCCAACAGGCCGCCATCCTGACTCTGGACGGCGTCGGCGAATGGGCCACCAGCGCCGTCGGCGCCGGCCGCGATCACCGCGTTGAAATCCTGCAGGAGATCCGATTTCCGCATTCGCTGGGACTGCTTTATTCGGCCTTCACTTATTTCACAGGTTTCCGGGTCAACTCCGGTGAATACAAGCTCATGGGCCTGGCGCCATACGGCGAGCCGCGCTACGCGCGGACGATCATGGAAAACCTGCTGGACCTCAGGGACGACGGCTCCTTCCGGCTGAATCTTGATTTTTTCGGCTATCTTGACGGCTTGACCATGACCAATGAAAAATTCAACCGGCTTTTTGACGGGCCGCCGCGCCAACCGGAATCGGAGCTGACCCGCCGCGAAATGGACATCGCCCGGTCAATCCAGGTTGTCACGGAAGAGATCGTCCTGCGCATGGCGCGCCATGCGCGCCGCCTGACCGGGATGGAAAACTGCTGCCTGGCGGGAGGCGTGGCGCTCAATTGCGTGGCCAACGGACGCCTCCTGCGCGAGAATATTTTCAAGGATATCTGGATCCAGCCCGCGGCCGGGGATGCCGGCGGCGCCCTCGGGGCCGCCCTGATGGTCTGGCACCAGGCTCACAATCAGCCGCGCCGGGCCGAGGCGCATCACGACGCGATGCAGGGCGCGTACCTCGGACCGGATTTTGACGACGACGCCATAGAAAATTATCTCCGGGAAAAAGGATACCCGGCTGAAAAAATCGCAGATCCGGACCAATGGGCGGACCGCATTGCCGGCTTGATTGAAAACGAACAGGTGCTCGGCCTCCTGCACGGCCGCATGGAATTCGGTCCGCGCGCCCTGGGCAACCGCTCCATCATCGGCGACGCCCGCTCGGCCAAAATGCAGTCAATTATGAACCTGAAAATCAAGTATCGCGAATCGTTCCGGCCTTTTGCGCCGGCCTGCCTTGAGGAAAAAGCCGGGGAATATTTTGACATTGACCGCCCTTCGCCTTACATGCTGCTGGTGGCGACGGTCCGGCCGGAACGCTGCCGGGGCATTGCCGCAGCGGAAAAACTTCCAGTCCGCGAACAAATCAACCAGGTCCGCTCGGACATACCCGCCGTTACGCACGTGGATTACACGGCCCGGGTTCAGACCGTCTCGCCGGAAACCAATCCGGATTATTACCGGATTATCAAGGCCTTTGAACGACGCACAGGATACGGGGTGATCATCAACACCTCGTTCAATGTCCGCGGCGAGCCGATCGTCTGTACGCCGGAAGACGCCTACCGCTGTTTCATGCGCACGGAAATGGACTGGCTCGTGCTTGGCTCATTCCTCCTGGATAAAAAACGCCAGCCGCCCTGGCGGGAAAACAAAGACTGGCGCGCGGACTATGTTCTTGATTAAAGGACGAAAAGGAAAGGAAAAAAATAACATGCGGTTCTTAAAATACCTGGGACGGCTTTTGAAGGAATTTTTCGGATTTGCGTGGCACAACAAGGCCTGGTGGATCATACCCGTGATCATTGTCCTCCTGCTCATGGCCATGCTGATCGTGTTGGGACAAACCACGGCGCCCTTCATTTACACATTGTTCTAAGGCGGCCGGGCCGCCGGCCAATATCCAAACGGTTTACCCATGAATACTCAATCTAAATTCACCCGCTCTGCGCGGCCGGCGCTCTCCGCCACGCTGGTTCTGCTGGATCTGCTGGCCGTCAGCGCCTTGCTGGCCATTCCCCTCGCCTGGCTGCTGGACCCGTTCAAGCTCTCCATCGGTTCCCTCCATCTGACCATGCACTGGGGATTAAAGCCGGCGCTGGCCCCGGTTGTTTTACTGGCGGCGCGCGGAATCCTCAAAACATGGGTCGGACGCAAAACCGGCGCAAGAGGACTCTGGGAAACGCAGGGATTCAAGAAACTGATTATGGCGCTGGTTTCAGTTTATCTCATATTCGCCCTCGTGGAAACCGTGCTGACCCGCACAAATTTCAACGCCGAACTGCCGCCGATCGTTTTCCAGGGACAGAACAATGCCGGCGGCATTGAAGTCCCCCACACCACCCCCGACGCCGAACTCTTGTTCCGCCTGACGCCGGGAACTTACTTCCAGGGACGGCTCATCAACAGCATGGGCTTCCGGGAGCGGGAAGTGGCGGCCATGAAAAACCCCGGCACGATGCGGGTCGTCTGCATGGGCGATTCCATCACCGGCCAGGGCCGGCCCGGATATTCGCAATACCTCCACGAGCGGCTGACCAACAATCCGCCGACCGATCAGCCCTGGGAAGCATTCAACATCGGCGTGCACGGTTATTCGGCGCTCCAGGGATTGCGCCAGTTCCAGAAAATGGGCCGGAGACTGGAACCGGATATCGTTACTCTCTATTTCGGCTGGAACGACCATTGGCTTTCCGAGGAGGCCGACCGCCAGAAAATGGGGCTGGAGATGCGGCCGGTTGCCGGGCGCATTTTTGAAATTCTGCGCAAAAAGCGCTTCTTTCGGTTTTTTATCTGGGCCATGGGGCCGGTCCAGCATATCGCGCGGAGAGAAAAAGGCGAGGACCGCGTGTTCCGCGTTCCGCCGGAGGAATACCACTCCACCCTGATGGCTTTTGTCAGGGAAATCCGCGCGGCCGGCGCCGTGCCGGTCATAATCACAGCCCCGCGCCGGAGCCTGACCGGCCACGTCGTCGACAAGCAATACGTCCGCTCAATTGAGGAAGGCAACCAGATTCACGACCAGTACACGGAAATAACCCGCGAAGCGGCCCGGCAAAGCGGGGCCGAACTGCTGGATTTGGCCGCCATTTTCGCGGGCAAAGAATGCAACGGTTATTTCGCCCCGGACGGGATTCACTTTGATCAATACGTTCGGGAAGGCGTCATGGAACAAGACCCGCCCGCCCAGCCGGGCCTGGCGCGCATCGCCGAGGAAATAGACAAAAAAATCAGGATGATCGCGAAACGCAAATAAAAACCACGCCGTCCGGGAGTAAAAAATGAAAAATAAACCAAAAACCGACCTGATTCGCCTGCGTCCTTATCATCCCACTTATGTCATCGCGTTCTTCGGCGAGGGCGGACACAAGGAGGGTTACAACCGCGCCGGTTTCAACCGCGTGATAGCGTCCATTCAAAACAATCCGGATATAGCGGTTGAATTTGTGGAATGTTACGACGATATCTGCCTTTTCTGCGAAAAACTGCAGCCCTGCCCGGCCGGTTCGGCCTGGGGGCGCGACAAAACCTGCAGCAGCGCCCAGAACCCCGGCGTGGTGTCCGAGGTCACCGAAGCCAACCGCCAGATTCTGAATCTGCTGGGCCTGCAATTCGGCGCGATTATCCCGCTGAAGGAACTCGTCCCCCTGATGCGCGAACGCCTGCCGGATATCGGCCGAAGCGGGATCAAACAAATCGGCGGGGCGGGGTTGCAGGAAAAATACGTAAAAGGATTAAAAATTATTTCAGCGCATTTGAATTTGAACGTCTGAATGGGAAGTCTGAAATGACAGCTCAACCGGTTAATAAAAAAAAATATGACCGGATTGAAGCCGGCCTCAATGAGTTGCGATCAATGGGGCTTGAACGGACCCTGCGCAAATTCCCGGGCGTTGGCGGGAAATTTCACGACGAGGCCGGAAAAACTCTTAATTTTTCAAGCAACGATTACCTCGGCTTCAGCCGCAACGACAAAATCATCGCGGCGGCCGGCGCCGCGCTTAAATCCTGCGGCGCAAGCGCGGCTTCCTCCCGACTCGTTTCCGGCACCCTCCCCTGCCACGCGGAACTTGAGCGGCGCCTGGCCGCTTTCAAGGGGTATCCGGCGGCACTGGTCTTCGGAAGCGGCTACATGGCAAACCTCGGCATTATCCCTGCGCTGGCCGGCCGGGATGCGGTTGTTATCGCCGACCGCCTTGCGCACGCCAGCCTGATTGACGGGGCGATCTTGAGCCGGGCCGCCCTGAAACGCTTTCAGCACAATGACCCCGCCCATCTCGCGAAACTGCTTGACGGCGAAAAATCAGCCGCGCAGTGCCTGGTGGTCACCGAATCGGTTTTCAGCATGGACGGCGACCTGGCGCCGCTGAAGGAAATTGCGGCGGTCTGCGCCCGATACGGCGCGCTCCTGCTGGTTGACGAAGCGCACGCCACCGGCGTTTTCGGGCCCAACGGCGCGGGGAGAGTGCGCGAGCTTCAGCTTGAAAACCAGGTTGATATTTCCATGGGCACATTGAGCAAGGCGCTGGGCGCCTACGGCGGCTTCAGCGCCTGCGCGGCGCCCCTGCGCGACTGGCTCGTCAACCGCGCCCGAAGCTTTATTTATTCCACCGCCCTGCCCCCCGCGATTGCGCGGGCGGCCGAGGAGGCGCTGGATATCCTTGAAAACAATCCCGCGCTCGGCGGAGAATTGCTGAAAAACGCGGAAATATTCCGCCGGCGCCTGCGGGAGGCGGGCTTTAACACCGGCAAGTCGGCCAGCCAGATCATTCCGCTGATCGTGGGTAAAAATGCAAAAGCGCTGGCCCTGGCGGAGCGTTTGCGTGAAAAAAGAATCCTGGCCGCGGCCATCCGGCCGCCGACCGTGCCGGAAGGCACGGCGCGCATCAGGCTCTCGGTTACGCTTGACCATTCCCAAGCCGACCTTGAGCAGGCGGCGGACAAAATCATTGACGCCGGCTACGCCGAGGGATTATGCGGTGCAAAATTGAGGTAATTAAATAAGGGATGTTATGAATTCTGCGAAAAAAATTGAAAGTTTTCTGGAATCTGTAAACTTAAATACCTATCGCGAAAAGTACCGGCCCATTAAAATTGTTGAGATGGATCTGCCGAAAGAAATACAGGCGATAGCCCTGCTTTATAAAGTATACTGGGATGAAAAAAGGTTTTTGGAATACGAAGAATTTTATAAGGAATATTTACATGCGTATAAATCCGACATTGATGGCTTCAGAAGAAAAATAACTATGTGTAAGAAATGTTTTTATCGCGGGTTGCCCGCAAGAATTTATCGCACTTGGGTAAGCATTATCACCCAAATTCATGCCGGATATGTTGCCGAATCAGTGTTTGGCAACGATTGCGTCGCAATGTCGGCAGAACTTGATCATCGTGGGGCTGATTTTCAGGTTACTTATCGCGGATATATTTTAAATTATCAGGTCAAAAAAGTTTCTTTCAGCAGAGAAGTCAGACAGAGTAAAAAAGCCCAAAAACAGATTAAAGGCAAATTTATAGACATTAAATATGACGTGCCGAGCGAGGATTATTTTAAAAATCCAAAAAAACGGAACGGCGAATATAAATTGCCTTATCTTAGATTCCGCAACAACAAAAAATTAAAGCGGTTGTCCAATGGTTTTGTGGTTTTTACCCGTTGTTCTTTTGAAGACAAAAAGAAAGAAATTGATGAAACGCTAAAATAATTCCGGAATACGTTTCGTATTATCCAGCCATTTTGCGGCAATTCTTATATAGTCAGGATTTATTTCAAACCCGATATAGGAGAGTCCGAGTTCCTTTGACACAACACATTCCGAACCGCTGCCCGCAAAAGGCATTAAAACAATGCCGTCTTTGTGCGGCATTGCGGATTTGATCAGTCTTTTTGTCAATTCCAACGGTTTTTGTGTTGGATGCTTAATGATTTCGTGGTTTAAGTGTTCTCTTAATTTCCGCGGCTGAAAAACGTTATCACAGGTTTTGCATAAAAACCATCTTTCAATCATTCCCGCCCCTCCGGCAAGCGCCGGTATTTTAATGACATCTCTCGGCAAAGCGCCGTTTTCGTGAGCATTATAAACTGTTTCCTTGCCTGCCCTGCTGAATCTCCCCAAAGTGCCTTTTCTTGTTTTACCGGCCGCACCGTTTAAAAACCCTTCCGTATAAGGCTCTCTCACCTCATCCCTGTTGAAAAGGGGTTTGCCTTTCCAGGCGCAAATAATCGCCTCATGGCTTCTTTGCCAAAAATGCAACGAGGCGACATTTTTATTAGTGTAATGCCAGATAAGCCATCTTTTATTAATTGGCATTTCCACGGACAAATGCGCCAAAATTTCGCTGAATCCATAGACATAAATTGTCCCGGTTGGTTTTATTATTCTTATAGCTTCATTGATCCAGCTTTTACCCCACGAGACGTATTCGCATAATTCCCTTTTATCAATATTGTTACCGAAATCTTTGCCAATGTTATAAGGAGGATCAATAATAATTATATCACAACTGTTACCCGGAAGTTTTCTTAATTCTTGAACAGCATCGCCTGAAATGATTTTATCAAGCGGAAGCTTCGCGTTTCTTGTGATATTCTCGGCCGTTGCAATGTCGGCCGCGCGTAGTTTCTCGTTATTGTCTAGCACATCAATTACGACCCCTTGAATGGAAATGTTTCTGTCTTTTTTAACAATTATCGGCGCTATGTTTTTATTGGCCGGAATTAATTTTACAGATCCCCTGTCTTTATAATATGTTTTAAGGGTTGCCTCGTAATTATCTATTAATGCTACGACTTTTTGCCCATTATGCGCCGTGTTTTGTTTTTTGACCAAAACTATATCCCCATCATTTATATTTTCATCGATCATACTGTTGCCGACAACCCGCAGCGCAAAAAACTCGCCGGACGAGGGGAGTTTGCTTTGCGCTACCGCGATTGTGTCTCTGTTTTGTATGGCTTCAAGAGGTTGTCCGGCGGCTATCAATCCTAAAAGCGGAATATTAACCAACCGTTCTTTTACCGGCACGAATATCGCGCGTGGTTTCTTGTTCTTTTTGCTTAAATATTTCAAATCATGAAGCCGTGAAACGTAATAATGGGCTGTAGAAACGGAAGCCAGCCTGAAATGCTTCCGTATTTCGTCCAGGGAAGGCGCATATTCTTTTCTGATTTTATACTTCTTAATGAAATTCAAAACGTTTTTTTGTTTTTTTGTGAGCATAGACTTAACCCCAGATTTGAATTCCAGACTATTAGAAAACAATTAGAAAGTCAATATAAATTCCAAAAAATCCGTTGAATAAAATGCTTTGAATGCTATGGTATCAGCCAGCAACAACGCTTGTAGAAAAAACATCCTTTACCGGTCAGGCGGATTTATTATGACCCCCCGTCCCCGTTTGATTCTGATTTCCGGCTGGGCGCATGATTCTTCCGCCATGGAAAACCTGCGCCAATGCCTGGAAAACGCCGTTGAGGTTTCAGTCGCCGCCACCGGCGACTTGTGGAGCCCCGCGGCGGCGGGCCGCGCGCCAAGCGCTTATGCGCGGGGACTTGCGCAATTGATTGAAAAAAACGGCGGAAAAGTTTTTCTGGCCGGCTGGTCGCTGGGCGGAATGATCGCCCTGGAAACGGCAGCCTGGCGGCCGGAAATTGCGGACGGCCTGATCCTGATTTCAACAACGGCGAAATTCCTCGCGAACGAGAACTGGACCGCGGGAGTATCCGCCGGCGCTTTGCGCGCCATGTCCGCCATGTTAAAGCGCAACCCGCGCCGCGTTTTCACGGATTTTTTCCAGAAAGCCGCGTGCAACTTTGAAGAAAAAATCCAGGGGCTCGGGATTAAAAACCGCGCAACGGCAGGCCTGGAATCCATCGCCTTGAAAATTGAAAGGGCCTGCGCCATGAATCCGCTTGAATTATCGGCCGGCCTGGAATATCTTGCAGAAACGGATTTGCGAAGCGCGGCGGCACAAATAAACATCCCGGCGCTGGTGCTTCACGGGCGGCACGACGCCATCATGCCCGTTGATGCCGGACTGGCCCTGAAAAATATTCTGCCGGCTTCGGAAATCAACGTTTATGAGAATTGCGGCCATGGCCTGCCCTGGCAAAACCCACGGGCCATTGCCGGGGATATCATGGAATTTCTGGAAAAATGCGGAAGACGGCCGGGATTTTGCGCATAAATTTTTATTCGCACAACTGCCGCAGATTGCCATGGAACCATCTAAACAGGAAAACGAAAAAGCCTTGCGGCATTTAGGGGCGCGGCAATGCCCGTCGGCCCCGAACGAAACTGAAGGAGTGGCGGCGCGGTTTTCGGCCGCGGCCCCAACCTATCACCCCCTCGCAAGCATCCAGCGCGTAACCGCGGAAAAATTAATGAGCCTGCTCGCTTCCGCAACTGAACCGCCGCCGCTCCGCGCGCCGGAGCGTATCCTTGAAATCGGCTGCGGCACCGGAGTTTTGACGGCGATATTGGCCGACACCTTTTCCTCGGCCCTGATTGACGCGGTGGACGTTTCGTCCGCCATGGCGGCCAAGGCGCGCGGCTACCTGGTCAGGAATAAAATGATCAACTGGATCATTGCCGACGCCGTCCGTCTGCCCGAAGACAGAAAATATCCGCTGATTATCAGCAATTGCGCCCTGCACTGGATTGCGCCGATTGAAACGATCATCCTGAAACTCGGCGACATGCTTGCGCCGAAAGGCCGGCTGGCGTTCGCCGTGATGCTGGACGGCACGCTCGGAGAGTTGAACGCCTGCCGGCAGAAAATCGCGCCCCTGAAACCGCCGCGGGTCACCATGCCGGAACGGGATGAAATTAAAAAAGCGCTGACCGGCGCCGGCCTGGCGATACGCCGGATAAAAACCGAAACAATCCGCCAGGAATACCCCTCGGCCGAAAAAATGCTGAAACAATTGCATGACCAGGGCTTGACCGGCGGAAATATTCCACAACGGCATTTGCTCCTGAACCGCTCGGAAATTTCACGGCTCATCGCCGATTACGCCGAAAATTATAAAAGCGCCAACGGAGTCTACGCCTCTTACCGCGTTTTTTACGGCGTGGCCGCGAAAGAAAAGCACAAGGCGGGATGAACAAATCAAAAAGACCGCACGGCATATTCATCGCCGGAACCGACACGGGCGTCGGCAAGACGGTGGTTTCCGCCGCCCTGCTCCGCGGGCTGAAATCGGCCGGAATTGACGCGGTCTACATGAAGCCGGTCCAGACCGGCTGTAAAAAACGCGGCCAACGGACGATTGCGCCCGATCTGGACTTTGTTATTTCCGCCGCGGGCATCACGCCGCCGGAAACAGAACGGCGATTGATGGCGCCCTGCCGGTTCCGGCGGCCCTGTTCGCCCCATCTGGCGGCCGCGCTGGAAAAAAAACAAATCCGTCTTTCAAAAATACTGCGGGCGTTCGCCGGATTGAAACGCCGCCATGACTTCGTGGTGGTGGAGGGCGCAGGCGGGATTCTCACCCCCCTGGAGCGGCGCTTATCCATGCTTGACCTCATGAAAAAACTTGGCCTGCCGGTGGCGCTCGTGGCGCGCCCCGGCCTGGGCACGCTTAATCACACGCTTCTCACCCTGGGGGAACTCCGGCGGGCAAGACTGAAAATCAAGGGGATTATCCTGAATCATGCCGTCAAATCATCCAGGACCTATATCGTGAAAGACAACCGCGCCATGCTTGAAAAGCTCGGCCGGACGCGGATAATTTCCGAATTGCCGCACTTCAAGCGGCCGGGCGCGCCGCCCGTAGAGCCCGGACTGGCGATCGCGCTTTTAAGGTAATGATAATGAATCAACTGGTTCCGAAAAAGTCGGGTTAGGCCGCTTTGTTTAAACCATGGCATTAAACGTAACCCGCGGCTCCCCCGGCGGCCGCGTCCTTGTCGGAGCGTTCCCCGACCTTTCCATGGAGATACTTGATGACCTTGACGCTCTCCACGGTGACCAATCCCCCGGATTGGGCCGACTCAAAGAGGTCGTGAAGAACGGGGAGAAAACGGTTGATCTTCTCTTCCTCGTCCGCAATTTCCACGATGATGGGAAGGTCCGTGGAAAGGTCAAGAATCCTGGCCGTTCGGATTCGGCTCGTAGGCCCGAATCCTGTAATGCCTCTCCAGACAGTGGCCCCCGCCAACCCAAACTTCCTGGCTTCCTTCACAATGGCCTCGTAGAGAGCCGTGTGTTTCACTTTGTCGGCTTCCCCCAGGAAAATCCGCAGCAGTTTCGCCTCCCCTTTCAATTCCATAGCCCACCTCCGAGTTTGACAAGGATACGCACCGCCATGAGTCCGACAATAAATGCGGTCATGGAGAACAAAAAGGTCCCCGCGGCGTAAAACGCCGCGTGGATATATTCACTGGCCTGAATCATCTCGGCGGTCTCATAGATCATGGACGACATCGTCGTGAAACCGCCGCAGAATCCAGTGGCCAGAGCCAGGCGGATTTCGGGGGACACGGCGCCTCCACGGGCAGACGCCGCCGTGATGATTCCGACAAAGAGACAGCCGAGCACGTTGGCCGCCAATGTGCCGATCGGCCACTCAATTGAGAAACGCTGCGATGTGACGCTCAAGCCATATCGGGCAACCGATCCGGCGAATCCGCCAAACCCCACCAGAACACATAGCCCCCATGGATTTGTCATTCTTCTCTCTCCGTCCAACGTCAAAAATCAGCCCGAGGCGGCATCCCTGCCGCCGATAGGCCGGGCTTGATTGCCCGCAAGATTATTCCCGTTCGGAACCCGAAAACTCTTAAA
>JAQUQV010000033.1:0-2707 GCA_028715905.1 Kiritimatiellia bacterium | reverse complement strand
CCAGCGTTAACAACGGACCGCCGCCTTAGACGCCATCCGGAAGCTTGGCCCGCATCATTTCCCTTCTATCCAACTTGCGCCCATCCACCACGAAGGTGCCGTCGCCGATCGCGTGAATGGTTCGCTTCTCTTTTCGCGAACCATCAAAGTAAGCCGCGGCGCTTTTGAGGACAACGATGTTGTGTTTCCGGACAATATCAATGACTTTACATTCAATATTCGCCAGGCATTCCCTGATCAACGGCGGCCGGACGTGCTTCGCCTTCACAGGAGTCAGCCCGAATTTTTCAAATTTGTCCGTGTCGGCGCCGGAACACGTTCCCACGCCGACGATCTGATCAATTAAATCCACGGTGGGAATTGCAATTACGCATTCCCCGGATTTCCGAAGCGCGGCATAGGAATAGTTCCAGGGCCCCGTGGTTATGGCAAATATCGGCGTAAAGTCCAGCACCATGGTCCACGAGATGGTCATTATATTATTCTTTTCCCCGTCATTTGTCGTGATGAAGACAACGGGGCCCGATTCCAGCAGCGTGAATACCTTGTTGTTCTGCATTTTTTTCATCTTTGCCCCCGCTCCATGCCTCCGGTAAAACCGCAAGGTGAATTTGATGGTTTATCCCGCCTGTTTTCTTCAACCCTTTTGTTGAACTCGACTTTGTCGGCCACAACCGAGCTTCCCTTCTCGGCAATCATGGCAACTGCTTTATCAGTTTTGATTTTAATCCCTCTTGATCGCTTGCAAGAGTTGCCTCATCAGTCGCGCTATGCCCTTTGTCCCGAGTGTATAGATGATTGCCCGTTCGGTTGTGACATCAAACGGTATCTTCTCTTCTTGTGTAAGCAACAATACGTCCTGATCAGTTGCGTGAGCCCAGCCCAGCTCGTAGAAGACGTTTGGATTGCCTCCGGTGATATCGGCAATCACGAGATTACTTGCGAGGATGGAATGGATAACGGCATCGGTTATACTACGCGGGTACGCCGTCTCGTCTACCCTGACAACCTTCCAACCATGACCTTGAAGAGTCCGGCGGATTGTTTTAAAGACAGACTTCATATCGGGAGTGAAGGGCATTGCCACAAATGCCTGCTTCTTGCCTGCGGCGCGGTTCAGCAGCCTTTCGGCCGCGCCAGCTTGCTCAATGGTTGCCCGCCCCGTTCTCAAGGCGCGGTTCATGTGGCGGGAGCACTCCTGGCAGAGGCCAGACGCATCAAAGGCCTTGTCAATGTCCGAAGGTTTATCGCAGTAGTCAAAGGGGCACCCACGCGTCTCATCGTGCACGCTGATACCAGCACAAATGTCAAATGCGATTGAAGAGAGACAGAAGAGAATATAGGGTTGTATGCGCCGGGCGCCCGGCAACTTCTGCCAGAGATGAGTGCTGATGACTCCTAACTCTTCCGCAACAACAAGCCCTGAGAAGAACAAGCCGTCTGGATCCTCCTGGCTTGCCTGATCGGTGTAGGGTTGTGAAGTAATAAAGAAGGCCGGCGCGCCAACTCGTCCACGGCAACGGCGAATCAACGACCGCACGGCTGATTCAACGTCGTACCCGCCGTTGCGAAGACGTAGCGTCTCCGGAAGAGGAAACGCATCGTTCTTGAATACGAAGCGGAAAGCTTGTTGCGTCTGGTTCGCCAAAACGACAGAGTTTTGGACCTCGGGTAAAACGTCGAGTTTCCCGATCTGATACAGCGAAACGACAATCGGTTCCCGTCTTGTTGACATGTGTTCAAAATATAAAATTCGCCAGCCTATTGCAATTATTTTCTTGCTCCTGCCACAACGATTGCTCTCTACGGCGGTCGGCTTTGCGGCCGTGCGCTGAAAGGCGTGGTTGGAAGCTCCCATGGTTACGGGCAGCCGGCGCGCGGCAAGTCGCTCGCACCTTCCCATGTCACTTGTGTTTCAGAAACATGATCGTTCCTATTACCAACGGAAGCAACAGAATGAGCCAGCCTCCGAAACGGACGAACATCCCCGGCGACTTTGTCGTGATTACCCGTCCGCGAATAATTCCAAGATAGCCTCCCATTTCATCTCCGAACCAGATGCACGCCACTGGCAAAGACAAACCTACAACGACCTCCAGTGCCGCTCCGGCATCACCGCCGACGTATGCACCTCCTACATAGACCAGTGCGACAATTGCCGATAGTATTCTATTCCAATCCATTGCTTTCCATGCGAACGATCAAAATCACGGGCAGCGCGGCTTCGGAAAAATTCCTATGCCTTAAATTACCGCACGAATAGTTTTGGAAAAAAACGTCCTGTATTCTTCTGATAATCAAGATACGGCGCTCCGAAGATGTCAACCATCAGTCTTTCTTCATATCTTACAAGGCAATGCCATATAGGGTGCAAAAGTGCCGCCCAAAAAATGAAAATGTAACTGTTGAGATAGATGGCTAATCCAAAGTTAAATATCGTTAAAAATGCGGCGTAGAGCGGATGACGAACATACTTGAATGCCCCGGAAGTGCAGAGTTTGTTTCCTCTGTCTGCGGTTGGCAAAGATTTAATACTCCAAATGATTATGCCCAGTGTTAACAAACACGTAATAACGAATACTGTATTCCGGAAGAACTCGCTGTTAAACAGAGGGGGAAGATTGGTTCGCTTGTTGAGCCAACTGGCAACGAAGAACAGAACGAGACTAATCAATAGGGCAACGGGACCAATACCGAAAATCTTATT
>JAQUQV010000032.1:18705-27346 GCA_028715905.1 Kiritimatiellia bacterium | reverse complement strand
CTTCCACGGCCCCGGCGACTTACCTGGATCACTGGATCCTGGAAATGGGCGCGCCGTACACGGGCCAGGAAATCGGCGCGACAGGTTATTCAAGAGAACTTGGAATGTGTTTCGCGTTTTCGCGCGGAGCGGCGCGGCAATACGAAAAGCCGTGGCGAATGTATCTGGCGGTCTCAATTCAGGGCGGCGGCTTGGGTTATACCGAGCCGATATATTGTTATTTGTCTCCCGAATGCCGGCGGCGCCGTTCATACGGCGATACCGGCAAATTCTGGGGGGAAGGCCCATACTGCGGCACCAGTTTGTCATTACAGCGCCGGCAGTTGTTCGTCGCCTACATGAGCGGCGTGAATATGATAAGGGATGAAAACGACAATCATGGCGGAGGTCTTTTTTACGCGGCCAATTATAATTGGCGGGATATTGACAAGGTTGATCCGCTGGTGAAGGTGATGCGGGACAAGCCTTATCATCTTTCCCAGGCCGGAGAAATCCGTAAGGAATTGTATGATAATCTTTTTAAAAAACATGACCGCGGCGTCGCTTATACGCCCGTGGGGTTGGTTTTTGACCGGCATCACGGGTTCATATGGACGTACAGCCACAACAAGGTTATGGGGATTCTGCCTTACACGGAGGGCGACTGGATGATGCCGGCCGTGCAATCGGCCTTGTTCCCGTTCCTGGTTCGCAAGGACAGTGAAGCGCGCTCAACCGGTCCGTACGGGGACATGTTTGATGTGCTCACGAACAACGCGCGGCAGGAGACACTGCGGGCCTATCGGGCGCTGCTGCTGGTGGGCGATGTTGACCTGGATGTGCGGGATCTGGCGGATCCAAAACGAAAGCCTTACATGTTTGCGAAACGGCTGATGGACTATGTTGAAAACGGCGGAACATTAATGATCAATGCCCGGCAAATCAAGGCCGGCGTGTTCCCGGATTCGTTCCTGGGGTGCAAAATAACGGAGGAGCGCGGCGAAGGGCAATTTGGCTACAGCCTGCCGGATGACGAGGTCATAAAGGAGGATAAGCCGTTCAAATATCAACGGCTTGAGCCGGTAACCGCGATTCCCTTGATTCTGCGCGCGGACACCGATGGGAAACAAGACGCCCTCGTTACGGTGAACAAATGCGGAAAAGGCATGGTGATAGTTACCGCGCCGGATTATATGATGCCGGCCGGCGGGGGAGAGCGCGCGATGCTGAATATGTTCAAGCACATAATGGGCGGCTGGCGGGACGAATTACTGCCGGTCAAATGGACGGGCGACGTGGAAGTGCTGGTGAACCGGAACCGCAACGGCTGGGTGGTAACCCTTGTTAACAACGAAGGGGTGATAAAACAGGCCGGCCAGAAAGAAGAGTTTGACGCCGCCCATGACCAGGATGTCTGGTTGCGGTTGGAAAAGCGGGCCGGGGGCGGCCAGGTGAAAAATATTGACGAATGGATCAAGGGCGAAAAGCCGGAGATGCGGAAAACGGATGATGGCGCCGAAGTCAAAATCACGGTGCCGGCCGGCGATATCCGCATCCTTGAGTTTCATTTGTGATAAAAGCCCCTGAATTAATCTTATGGGATGGCGCTGAAAATATTCTGTCTTAAAACCGGGACTTGACTGCGGTTGAACGCTGTGATAGCGGTAGTAATGGAGGATTCAAGAGATGAATATGTTCACTCTTCAAAAGACGGCGGTTATCTGCGGATTCTTGCTGGCGGCGCAATGCATGGCGGAGACGCATTATGTGGTGACGAACGGGACGCCTGGATGGACCGGCGCCGTTGATCCCTACACCAACTGGGCCACGGCCGGAACAAACATTATTGACGTGGTCAATGCCGCCATGACCAACACCGAACCACGACTGGTTCTGGTTTCCAACGGCGTGTATTATCTGACCAACCAAGTGCAGGTAACCAACGCCCTGACAATCAGGGGCGTAAATGGCCGGGACGGAACGATTGTGGATGGAGGATACGGGATGCCGGCGAACAACTATGGGGGATGTTTTTATCTTACCAACGCGGTTCTGGATGGGCTTACAATCACCAATGGCATGGCGAAACAAGGCGGCGGCATTTATGCCCGCGGCGGCACAATTATCCAACACTGTAGAATAACGGGATGTATCGCGACCAATGATGTTGATGATAACGCGATGGGGGGCGGGATAAGGGCTAATTATAATAGTGTGATAACCAACTGTGAGATTGTCGGGAACACATGTTATAATATATATGCCGGAGGTGCATATTTAATTCACGGAGCGTTAATTACCCATTGTCTTATTGCCAGCAATCACGCGTATCTCCACAAACTGACTGGCTATTCTGAGGCAAGAGGGGCGGGGCTTGCACTCCAATATAGTGCGATTGCTGAAAATTGCGAAATTTACGGGAATGTCGCCCATGTTACCCGTGAAGGCTGCCAAGGTTGGGGCGGGGTGGAACTAGGCAACGGGGGGACGATACGCAATTCTCTTGTTTACAACAATACGGGCATCACCGGCGGAGGAATTTGCATTTATTATACATGGGGCGTAATTCAGAATTGCACCGTGGTCAGTAATACGGGGGCGGGAATTTGGTGTGCCGTCAAATCCAATCTAACCGGATATATTGAAAACACGATCAGTTATCTTAACACAGCCAGCGCAGGTTCTACTAGAAGTAATATAAGATATAATATAACTTCATATTATACCGGTTCTTACCATATAGTCAACAGTTGTATCGCCCCTACAAATGATTTTCCAACCAGCGGAATTCAAGGGTATTATTACGCTGATAACATTGAAAGCGATCCTAATTTTGCGGGCAAAGATGTTGGCAACTGGCGTCTGGCGAACGATTCCCCCTGCGTTAACGCGGGCACCAATCAGGACTGGATGACCAACTCGGTTGACTTTGACGGGCGCGCCCGCATCCGCTACGGCACCGTGGACATGGGCGCTTTTGAGCGCATCCACGAGGGGGTTATCTACCGCTTTCATTGACAAGGAGCTTTGTCCGCCCCTGAAATAAATGGGGGTATGTTTTAAAACGGATTTTTGCAGCCCGCAATAACCAACAAGGAGGAGAAGGAGAGCATCAGATGAGCAAAACCGGGCAAAATGTAATGATGATCGGCATTATGACCTTGATTCTTGCCGCAACATGCCGGAGTAATTCACAAAATCCTGGCCGCCAGCCGGGCGAAGCTCATGGTTGGCTGAAAAAGAATGCGGGAGGACAGGATAATGACATCGCGCGAAAGAGTTGATGCTTGCGGTGCGGCCCGTTCTATATCACTACCAGCGCGACAATGCTCATGCCGAAAAGGATAACATCGGCCAGCAAAGGCAAATCCGTCAGCAGAATGGATTCGGGCTGGCCGCCTTTTTCCCGGCCGTAGACCAGATATAGGTAACGGAAAATGCCGAAGATAACGAACGGGATCGTCAGGCTCAGATTGGTGGTCTGAAATTTTTCCACTGTTTCCGGCCACTGCGTGTAGACCGCATAGGCAATGATGACCGCCCCGGCGGTAATGGCGATCAATTGGTCAAGCAGACGCTCGTCGCTGTCCTCCAGACTGGGGCGGAAATTTTTTTGCTGTCCGTCCGCCATCAGGCGTTTTTCGTGCCGCCGTTTGCAGAGCGCCAGGAAAAGGGCCATAAGAAAAGTGCAGATCAGGAGCCAGGGTGAAATAACGACGTTAATAGCCACCGCCCCGGCCACCGCTCTCATGATAAATCCGAATGCGATGACAAAAACATCCACCAGCGGCAGGCGTTTTAAATAGAGCGTATAAGCCGCCTGCAGGAGCACATAACCCGTAACCACCATGCCGAAGCGGGGCGTTATGAGCCAGGCCCCGGCCAGACCGGCAAACAGGCATAAACAGGCCAGAAACACGGCCGTTGGAACCGTAATTTTTCCAGCGGCGACCGGCCGGCGGCATTTAACGGGGTGGGCGCGGTCAAGGGCAATATCCTTGATGTCGTTCCAGACATAAACGCCGCTGGAAGTGATGGCGAAAAGAATCATGGCAAGAAACACCAGTCCGGCCATGGAAAGCGAAACGTGCTGCTGCTTGTCGCCGAGCGCGAAGAGAAACGCCGCCAGCACAACCAGGCTTTTCGTCCATTGCCGGGGGCGGAGTTCAGTCAGCATGTCGTTTAAATTCATATGCAATTTTTGCCCGCGCCCGGCTGTCCGGGCTGATTAACGTTTTTTGCGCCCGCCGCGGCGGCGGCTGAAAATCATGGGATTTGGCGCGATTGTTTTTTTCCCGGAACCGGGCGCAGACGCAGTTTCAAGACCATCCAGAGCGCCTCGCGCACGATGGAAGAGTTCATTTTTGAATGGCCCGACCGGCGGTCCTCAAAAATAATCGGAGTTTCAACGATCCGGAATCCGAGTTTCCACGCGGCGTAGGTCATTTCAATCTGAAATGAATAGCCGTTTGATTTAATGCGACTCAGGTCAATGGCTTCCAGAACTTCGCGCCGGAAACATTTATAGCCGCCGGTCGGATCGCTGAACGGCATGCGGGTGATCAGGCGCACATAGGCGCTGGCGGCCCGGCTGAGGATCAGGCGGTTTAACGGCCAGTTGATGATCCGGATTCCGTTCAAATAGCGCGATCCGAGCACCAGGCCGGCTTCTTTTGCCGCGTAAACAAATTTCGGGATATCGGCGGGATTATGGGAGAAATCGGCGTCCATTTCAAAAACATGGGTATAATCGCGCGCGAGGGCCCACTTGAATCCGGCAATATAAGCCCGTCCCAGTCCGCGTTTGTCCTGCTGGTGCAGGGCGTGAATGCGCCGGTCGGAAAGCGCCATTTCGTCCGCGATACGCCCGGTGCCGTCCGGAGAGTTGTCGTCAACAAACAATATCTCCGCTTCGGGGCAGTCCCGGAAAACGGCGGCGGCTATGGCGCGGATGTTTTCCTGCTCGTTGTAAGTGGGAATGATAATCAGCACTTTTTCCATTCCGGAAATTTATAGGCAAAAAAAACACCGATTGCAAGAATTGAATTCGCCGTCCGGAAAACCGCCTTGTCTGTCCGTTTTTTTTCTGTTACCTTAAGCTTGCGCCTGTAACGAAGGGCTTGTTTTATGATACAGATGTTCACATACGGCCACCCCGTTTTAAGGAACATGGCCGGTCCGGTCAGGGATGTTGACAAAAACGTCAGAAAAATGGCGGACGGACTTGTTGAATTCATGCTGGAAAGGCATGGGGTCGGACTTGCCGCGCCGCAGGTGGGCGAATCCGTCCGTATCTTTTCCGTCTTTGTGCCGCCCCGGTATGATTGTTCCGAAGCGGACGGCCGGCGGCTGAATCCTGAAATAAATGAGCCGCTGGTGATGATCAACCCCGTCTTGACGACGGAAACGGGAGTCCAGAACGGTGAAGAGGGCTGTTTGAGCATCCCCGGCGTCTTTGCCCCCGTGCGCCGGGCCTATGAAGTAGCCGTTTCCTTTATTGATCTCCGCGGCCGGCGGCGGCAGCTCACGGTAAAGGGGCTTGTGGCGCGGGCCGTCCAGCACGAGCTGGATCATCTGAACGGCGTTCTTTTCGTGGACCGCGTTTCTCCATTGAAAAAAATTTCCCTGGCCGCCAGGTTAAGGAGAATGAAACGCGCGGCGGAACGGGAAATCGCAGGGGCGGATATTGGCGGTTGATTCGTTTATTGTTTTGGGCCGCCGTATGCCGTAACCGCGTCAATCATGGCTTTGAACTGCGGGAAACATTTTTCTCCGGCGCCGCGGATGTAGGGGGAGGCGGTGGGGCAGACAATCAATCCTTTCCGGTCGTCAAACGCGTCCCGAATCAGTTTTTCCGTTTCGGCGCGGATTTCCTCCGGCTTTTTTTCATACATTGCGGCAATCTGAATGTTTCCTTCCAGGCACATTTTGCCGCGGGCCATTTCCTTGGCTTCAGCCGCCGTGATGTTTCCCATGGGCGGGGGCTCAAACGGGTGCAGCACGTCCGTGCCCATCGCGACAAATTGGCTGAAAACGGTTTTTATCCGGCCGTGGGAGTGGATGTGAATCCGGCCGCCGGCCTCGTGCAGAAGATCAATGATGGGTTTGTCGTAACGGGCGTTGAAATCGTTAAAATCGTCCGGACCGTGCAGCGGCGGAACAACGTATTCCTCGCCCAGCATGGAAAAAAACGGGCCGACTTTATGTTCCAGCAGGAATTTCACCAGCCGGATAATATTTTGCATGCGCCGTTCGCAGAGGGCGTGGAGAATGTCGCGGTCGGAGATGGTCATTAAGGCAAACTGTTCGGAGCCGGTCAACTCGGCGACAAACCCGGCCGGGTTCATTCCGAGGCCCACGCTCGTTATGCCTCTTTCACCGGTTTTTTTGTCGGTTTCAAAGAACGGAGCGGGTTCCCCCGCGATTTCCGCCGGTGGAAGGGAAAGGTATTTTTCGGCGTCTGCGCGGGACTTGATAAAGTATTCCTCGTGCAGTCCCGGCTGGCCCGTGAGGCTTGCCAGATGCGAAGAACGCAATGTCCCCTGCGGGGTCCGGAGGAGGGTGATTACCCTTTCAAATTCGGCGGAGCGGGGTTCTTTTGTAGTTTCCAGGGCGGGGCCCGGCGCAAGATTCGCCATTCGCCATTCGGATTTCATTTCGGTGTGCAGGGCCAGATAATTCTTCAGCGCGTCATATGATCTGTCATCGGCCGGGAAACCTGTCCGGGTGTAAACGCCGGGCCGGTCAAGCTCTTCGTGAAAGTAACAGCGGCGCAGTCTTTCGCGCGAAGTAAAAGGGGCGCGCGCAATGATGCCCGGCGTTTTTTTATTCCCGGAAACAGGCCGGCGGCGCCTTAAAAATTCGCCGGCCAGATCCCGGTAGGCGAGGGCGCCCGCGGAGCGGGAGTCGTAAATTATGATCGGCTGGCCGTAACTGGGCGCCTCGCTGATGCGCACGCTCCTGGGGATGCAGGTTTCATAGACCAGTCCGCCGAAATGTTTTTTGACTTCCGCCACGACTTCGCCGGAAAGGTTGGTGCGGCCGTCAAACATGGTCATCACGATGCCGTCCAGTTTGAGCGCGGCGTTGCCGGCGGCGGACAGTTTTTTGATCAAATCCGTGATCATGCTCAATCCTTCCAGGGCAAGATACTCGCATTGGACCGGAATGATCACTCCTTCCGCGGCCATTAAGGCATTGCAGGTGAGAATGCCGAGGGAGGGGGGGCAATCAATAAAGATATAGTCATAATCGGTAACCGCCAGCAGGTCGGCCAGCACGTTTTTAAAACGATGCAGGTAATGCTCCGAGCGGGCAATATCCACTTCGGCCCCCGCGAGGTCCAGCTCCGACGGGATCAGGTCAAGATTCCGGATGGCGGTGTTCCGGATTTTATCCGCCAGTTTTCCTTCGCCCAACAGGACGGGGTAGGCGCTATGTCCCGCCGCCCTTCCGATTCCCGCGGCGCTGGTCGCGTTGGATTGCGGATCAAAATCAATCAGCAGGATTTTTACTTTCTTTTCGGCCAGGCATGCGGCCATGTTGACGGCGGTGGTGGTTTTACCCACGCCGCCCTTCTGATTGGCAAATGCGATAATTTTCATAATCGGGCGTATTTCGTGAAGCGTATTCCGTCAGAGTTTCTTAATCTGGATCTTTCCATTCATGCGCTTCGCGAGATACCCTTCACGTTTCACGCTTCTGGACCATTCCCTTTTGGCGGGCGTAAGCAAAGAGCCCGCCGGCCTGGACGACCGGCCGGACGCTTCCGAGCGGTTTCAAGGAAAAGCTTTCGCCGGTCAGAGGCCGCCGGATCATTTCGCGCGCCAGATCAATTTCGGCCTCTTCGCCCGTCTTGAAGACGCCGGCCAGCCGCTCCGCGGTTTCGCAGGGATAAATTTCTCCGGTGGCAACGGCGTTCCTGAAGAAAATCCGGGCGAAGGAAAGAGCCACGACGGCCTTTACCCCGGCCGCGCCCAAAGCCACCGGCGCGTGTTCGCGCGAAGAACCGCACCCGAAATTACGTCCGGCCACGATGATGGCATACGCGCTTTTGTCCGCGCCGGATTGGACAAAAGGCGGATGATCCGGCGGCAAACCGCTCAGGGCATGGGAGCCCAGCTGGCGGTATTCCAAGGCAATGGTCGGAACCAGGTTCAGGTATTTGGCCGGGATGATCTGGTCGGTGTCAATATTGTCGCCGAGGACGAACACCCTGCCGGCAAGCATTTGCGATTCGCGATTTGCGATTTGCGATTGTGGATTGGTCATGGATTTATTCCTGTGAATGTGAAGCGGCGGTCCGTTTGGCCGTTCTTCGTGACGCCGATATAATGGCCGTGATTTCGGATGCTTCCTGTAATAACGGTCCAATCAGGCTGTCCGGCATAAGTTTTGCTTCAATAATCAATTCCATCCAATAAGCGCTTTCATCGGCTTCTTCTTCAACGATGCCGAGTTTGGCGATAAATTCGGCTTGGGAACGCGCCCGGCATGCCGCGCGATAATTAGCGCCCGCCGACGTCCCGGCGCGCACCAGTTGAGAGCCTATAGCTTTAGCGATAAAATTATTCGGCAACGAGCCTGCCAATTTCATCACTCGCAGCGCAAACTGTTTTGTGCGTTGCTTTAATTCCTTTTCATCCATAATTCGCTAAATTGC
>JAQUQV010000032.1:0-18605 GCA_028715905.1 Kiritimatiellia bacterium | reverse complement strand
AAATCGGCAATTGAAAATTCATAATCTTATGTCTTCCAAATCGCAAATTGCAAATCGGCAATTGAAAATTCATAATCTTATGTCTTCCAAATCGCAAATTGCAAATCGGCAATTGAAAATTCATAATCTTATGTCTTCCAAATCGCAAATTGCAAATCGGCAATTGAAAATTCATAATATCTCTCTTGGATCAGTGATCCTCCCCGCAACCGCCGCGGCCGCCGCGGTCAGAGGGGAAGCAAGATAAATTTGCGATTGTTTGGAGCCCATCCGGCCGATAAAATTGCGGTTGGTGGTGCTGACGACGACTTCCCGTCCCCGGGTGCGGCCGAAAGTGTCGTCCGGCCCGCCCAGGCAGGCGGCGCAGGAAGGCGGAGCGATTTCCAGACAGCCGGCCGTTTTGAATATTTCCTCCAAAGTCTGATTATTGATTTTTTCCCGCCGGATTTTTCCGGCGACTTCGCTGGTGGCCGGGACAAGGAAAGTGTCCACGCAGACTTTCCTGTTCTGCATGAGCCGGGCGGCCGCCGCAAAATCGGAAAATTTTCCGCCGGTGCATGAGCCGATATAAACCCGGTCCACTTTCACCGCCTGCAACGCGCGGGCCGGGGCGTATTTGTCGGGCGAATGCGGCCGGGCGAGGCAGGGATCAAAAGAGGAAATGTCGTAAGTTTTTTCAGCGGAAACTTCAGCGCCGGCGTCGCTTTCCAGACGCGGGAACGGCTTTTGGGTCCGGCTTTGGACGTAGCCGACGGTAATATCGTCCGGCGCAATGATCCCGTTTTTGGCGCCGGCTTCAATGGCCATATTGCAAATTGTCATGCGCTCTTCAACGGAAAGCTCCTTGAGCGCCTCGCCGCAGAATTCCATGGCGCAATAAGCGGCGCCTTCCACGCCCAGGTCGCCGATAATGCGCAGGATAATGTCTTTCCCCATGATGTAATCCGGCTTTTTCCCGTTTAAAACAAAACGAATGGTCGGCGGCGCCTTTATAAGCAGTTTGCCCGTGCCCATGACAAAGGCCGCGTCGGTGTTGCCGATGCCGGTTGCGAAAGCGCCCAGCGCGCCATGGGTGCAGGTGTGCGAATCGGTGCCGAAAATGACTTCCCCGGGCCGGACGTGGCCGGCTTCGGGCAGGGCGACATGGCAAACGCCGCGGTAATTTTCAGTGCCGGCGTCGTAATAATACGGCAGGTTCTGTTCCGCGGCAAATTCGCGCAGGGTGGCAACGTTGCGGTGCGCCTTCTCGTCCTTGGTGAAGATGTAGTGGTCCGGCAGGATGACGACTTTTTCCCGGTCCCAGACCTTTGCCCCGCGCCCGAACTCCCGCCGGAAAATACCGATTGTGCCCGGCCCGCAGATGTCATGGGTGAGCAGAATGTCCGCGTTGACCCAGATGTTGTCGCCCGGCCGGACGCGCGCCTGTCCGGACGCCCGCGCCAGTATTTTTTCAGTGATAGTCATTTTCATGATATTACCGTGTTTTTTACCCGTTTCATGGAAAACTATCGTATTTTTTATCCTTTGGCAATGCGATTTTAAGTAAAATTCCCCCCTGGCCGGGATTATCGCCCGTTTTCAATGTAAATTTTATTTTGCGCAGAGAGGCGTTTTGATTCCGCCGCCGTATCGCAGAAAATGCATAAATTCAGTTGTTTGCGTTAAAAAAAAGTTTATATTAATGTTATTCGCCTGTTTTTTTTAATTTAAAAAAAAGGAACACATGTATAAACAAATCGCATCCTTGATTGAGCGTGAAATAAGCCTTGAAAATATCAAGCTGATGAGCAGCCGGATCAACGGCTTTGAGCGAACCTGTTGTTACCGCGATTTTAAAAAATCGGCTGATTTTTGCCGCCGGCAGATGGCGGCGGCGGGGCTGGCCGCCGTGAAACAAATTGCCATTCCGGCGGACGGCAGGTCAACCTTCATGGACTGCACCATTCCGCAAGCCTGGGATGTGGACGGGGCCAGTCTTATGATCGTTTCGCCCGCTTTGCCGGAAAGCGAGAGAATTCTGGCGGATTTGCGCGATAATCTTCTTTGCGTTGCCAACCGCTGCGCCGCAACGCCGCCCGGCGGCATTCAGGCGGAAGTAGTTACCGTTGCGCAGTTGCGCAATGAAAAAGACCTTGCCGGCAAGATCGTTTTTGTCCGCGATCAATACCCGGCTGAAATACGGCGCGAAGTTCAGGACAAGAATGGGCTGGGCGTTATTTCGGCCTATTCGGCCGGGCCGCTGGATGCGCCCGACCATGCTTACTGGATCAACGGCTGGGGCTTCCCCGGGTGGTATCAGACCCGCGAGGACAAACCCCTGGTCTGTTTTTCAATCGCGCCGCGGAAGGGCGCGTTTTTAGAGGAACTGCTTTGCAAAGGGCGCGTGCGGGTTCATCTGGAAGTCAAAAGCCGCGCTTATGACGGCTCCATCTATTCCGTTACCGGCGTCCTGCCCGGCGCCGAGGAAACGGAAATATTGCTGTATGCGCACGCTTATGAGCCGTTCATCCCGGATGACGCGATCGGCATGGCCGCCTTGATTGAAATGGCCCGGATTTTCAATGCGCTTGTCCGGCAAAAAAAACTGCCGCCTTTCCGCCTGAAGACGCGTTTCCTGATCTCGCAGGAGCTTTATGGATTTTCGCATTATTTCAATTCCGCGCGAAACCGCCGGAATGTTTTGTGCGCCGTCAATATGGACAGCATCTGCCACGATTACCACCGGATCGGATTGCCCGTGCGGGTGCGCATGAGCCCGTCCGGCCTGCCGTTTTTCGGCGATTACCTTTTCAGGGACATCGCCGATTATTTCCTGAAAGATTATCCAAAGTGCGTGGAACATGGCAATTTTGACAATGACACCTTCCTTTCCGACCGCACGATCGGCATTCCCAGCCAGTGGATATGGACCCATCCCGGGAAATATCATCACTCCTCTTATGACAGCTTTGACCGGATGACCGATTGGGAATTGGGCAAAAAGGTGGTTTCCGCGGTCAGCACGTACGCCGCCTTTCTGGCGTCCGCCGGCCGGAGTGAAATCCGCAATCTGCAGCAGCACGCCGCGATTGAGGCGCGGCGCGAAATATTGGCGGAAACAAAATGCCTGCGGGATGATTTGCTCGGGCGAAAAATTCCTTTTGAACGCGCCTGCCGGAAACTGTCCTTTGCGGTCCAATGGCAGAAGAAACGAATAGCCTCTTTCCGCCGTTTTTCCGCGGAAGGCAATCTCGCCGCTCTGGACGCGGAAATCACGGCCGTGGCGAAAGGGGAAGAAAAACGGATTAGGGACCAGGAACGTTCCCTTAAAAGGGATGATATCCCATCGGTTGTTCCCCGGCGGCAGGTTCCGGAGAATAATCCCGCCGCCGCGGAGGCTTTGCCGGCCCTGACGCGCCGCGAGCGCCTGGCGCAAAATATAGTGGTCAAACGCAGGGGAAGGGGCATGCCCTTTTGCCTGGCGCGCGTCCCGTACCGGGAGCGCTTGCGGCGGCCGCGCAACTTTGAACAGATATTCAACTGGTTGGACGGGAAACGCGATTTGCTTGAGGCTTTGGAAATGTTTTCGCTGGAAACCGGGCGGAAGCTTGCGGAAGAGGAAATATCCGCCTGGCTGCGTTACCTTGATTTGCTTGCCCGTTACGGTTATGCCAGCCTGCGGTATAAAAAATTTCTGACCAAGAAGGAGATTCAAGACGGATTGAAGCGGCTGGGCATCAAAAAGGGCGATAAAATCATCTTGCATTGTTCTTTTTCCAGCATGGGGCAGGTGGCGGGGGGGCCGGAGACGGTTTGCAGGGCGCTCATGGAGCTTGTTACGCCGGCCGGCATAGTCATGATGCCCTCTTTTAATCATTACGCCATAGCGGCGCCGGGCGCGCCGGGCTATTATGATCCTGCAACAACGCCGACCACCAACGGCATCGTGCCCGACACATTCTGGAAAATGAAAGGAGTTTATCGCTCCCTGGATCCGGCGCATGCTTTTGCCGCATGGGGCAGGGACGCCCTGCGTTATGTCAAAGATCATCATAAAGTGCCGACGATGGGAGAGGGATCCCCCCTGCGGCTTCTGGAAGAAGCCGGCGGCCGGGTCATTTTAATTGATTGTCCAACGGCCAACACCTTTCACCATGTGGTGGAAATGACGAATCATGTCCGTTGCCTTGGATTGCGGACCGAGGAATATCCGGTCCGGCTTTCTTCGGGCGAAATGGTAAAATGCCGGACATGGGGGTGGCGCGAAAAACCATGTCCCTTTATTGACGGCCGGCAGATTTATATTTCCCGCATGCGCGAGCTGGGCCTTTTGCGCGAGGGGCGCATCGGGCAGGCGCCGGCGATTGTTTTCCGGATGAGCGATTGCCGGCGGGTGGTGGAAGACCTGTTGCACGGGCGCGTGCGAGGATTCAAAGGATGCGCCGGATGCAAAATTCGCCCGCGCAAGGTTCCGGCCGCGCGCGCGAGCGATTGGGATGTTAAAAATCAACGCCTGCGGCCGGACACCACGGCGTTTGCGGGGAATTTTGCATAGACGCCGCCGGCTTGCATTATCCATTCGCGGCGGGACGTTTCATGCCGGACGCTTCCGAACCAACCGTCGGGACGGCGTTAAGAATGTCCTGATCCGGCGCGCCAGCGCCGGTCCGACCCCCGGCACGGCGGCGATTTTCCGCTCGGAGGCGCGGGCAATGGCGCGCGCCGATCCGAAGCGCGTTATCAGTTCCTGTTTGCGCCGCGCGCCCAAGCCGGGGATTTCGTCCAGCACGGATTCGCGGATTAATTTTGCGCGCAAACGCTGATGATAAGCGTGCGCGAAACGGTGGGCTTCGTCGCGGAGACGTTGCAAGACCTGCAGGGCGGGGGAATTGCCGGGCAAAGTCAAGCGGCGCGCGCGGCCGGCGGCTTCCACGTGAATTTCCTCAAATTTTTTCGCCAGCCCCGCCGCAGCCGTTGAATTAATTCCAAGCCGCCGCAAAGCCGTCTGCGCTGCGCGCAGTTGGGTGATGCCGCCGTCAACCAGCAGGAGTTCCGGCGTTTTTCCGCCTTCCGTTTTCAGGCGCTTGAAATGCCGGGAAACGACTTCCGCCATCATGGCGGGATCATCGGCCGAATCGCGGGTGGTGATCCGGAAACGGCGGTAAAGCGCGGGCCGGCAGACACCCGCGACGGCCGCGACCAGGCTGCCGACCGCGTGTTTGCCGGAAATGTTTGAAATATCCACCGCCTCAATCAGGAGCGGCGGCTGCTTCAGGCCGAGCAACTGCTGAAGCGTTTTCACGCCGGCCAGCGCGTTTTCGGCTGAAACGCCGCGGGGATGAACCAGCCGGGCGCGCTCCTTTACGGCGGTGGAAAGCAGATGGAGCGCGTCGCGGATGACGGCGGCTCTTTCAAAGTCCAGTTTCACGGCCGCCTGATCCATGGCAACGCGCAATTCATCAAGCAATGCCGGCCGCGCGCCGCGCAGAAAGGCCAGCGCTTCTTCAAGCCGCGCGCGGTAGGCGGCCGGCGGGATTTTTCCGAGACACGGTGCCGAACAGAAGCGGATGATATCGTTGAGGCAATGGCGGTGGGTTTCCTCGTCCGGCAGGCGGACGGCGCATTTGCGCAGTCCGAATTTTTTTTCAACGAATTCAAGGGCCGCGCGCGCCGCGGCGGAGGAAACGTAAGGGCCGAAATAAAGAGCCCCGTCATCGCGCCGGATGCGGCTTAATTGGAAGCGCGGCCATTCCTGCCGCGGGTCAATGCTTATCAGCGGAAAACGTTTGTCATCCCGCAGGAGAACGTTGAAACGCGGGCGGTAATCCTTGATCAACTTGCTTTCGGTGAGCGCGGCGTCCGCCTCGCTCCGGGCGATGATAACGTCCAGGTCTGCGATGCTGTGGATGAGACTGCGTGTTCTGGCATGAGCGCTCCGCAGGGCGGCCGCGCGGAAATAGGATTGCACCCTTTTGCGGAGCGAGGCGGCTTTGCCGACGTAAATGATTTTTCCGGAGCCGTCGCGCATCAGGTAACAGCCGGGTTTGTCCGGCAGGGAACGCAATTTAGATTTGAGATCCATTTTCTTTCTGCTCTCCGGACTTGCGCCGCAAAGCGTTCCGGAACTCATTCAATTCAGGGCAGCGCAGAAAAACGGCCGCCAGGCCGTAGACCGCGACCGCCAGGCCGATTGCCGCCGTGAGCGCCAGCAGCCGGGCGGGCTGAACACCCATGCCTTGTGATACGAGGAACCCTTCGCCCGCGCGCATAACCAGCGCCGCGAAAACCGCCGTGACGGCCGCCGCCGCGAAAATTTTCAGGGCGGAATTGAATATGCCGTTCCATCCGGGAGATCCGAAGCGGCGGTGGATGAGCACGGCCAGCGCGCCGGCCTGGATCGTGGAGACAATCACGGTCGCCAGGGCAATGCCGGCGTGTCTGAGCGGCCACATCAGGACAAGCTTGAGGAGAACGCCCAGGCCGGCGCAGACGATGCCGACCCGCACCGGCGTTTTCATGTCCTGCCGCGCGTAAAAGACCGGAATAAGTATTTTCAAAACACTGAAGGCAATCAGGCCGGGTGCGTAGATTGCCAGGGCCAGGGCGGTCATGTCGGCGGCCTGCGGCGAAAATCCGCCGTGTTCATAAATGACGCGGATGATGGGCTTGGCGAGCGCCAGCATGCCCATGGCCGCGGGCAGGACGAGGAACGCGAGCTGGCGCAGGGAATGGTTGAGGGTCTGGCGCACAAGGTCGGGGCGCGCTTGCGCCATCTGGGCCGAAAAGGTCGGCAGCAGCACCGTGCCCAGGGCGGTGCCGAAAATGCCGAGCGGGAAATAAACGATGCGTTCGGCGTAATAGAGATAGGAGGGGCTGCCCTCGCCGATAAAGGTGGCGATCAGGCGGTCAATGAGAACATTTATCTGCGTGATGCCCATGCCGAGGGCGGCGGCGCCCATCAGCCGCCAGACGCGCCGCACGCGTTCGTCCCGCCAGTTGAAACTCAATTTCGGGCGGAAGCCGCAGCGCCAGAGCGCGGGAATTTGCATCAGCCATTGGATGGCGCCGGCTAAAATCACCCCCCATGAAACCGCCAGAATGCGCGCGTTGCCGGAAGGGTCAAGACGGGGACAGACGAGAAACAGCACGGCGAGCATGACGATGTTAAGGGCGGCGTAGGTCGCCGCGGGCATGAAAAAACGGCGCAGGGAGTTGAGCATGGCGGAAAAAAATGCAGCCAGACAGATGAAGAACATGTAAGGCAGCATGATCCGCGTGAAATCAAAGATCATGATGATGCGTTCGGAAGCCGGCCAGCAGAATTTAAGAAGGGAAACGAGCAGGATCAGCGCCGTCACGATCGCCGCCAGAATGACGGCCAGCAGCGAGAGCATGTCGTTGGCGAAACGCCAGACCTTTGCGCGCTCTTGTTTTTCAAGCGTTTCGGTGAAGACCGGCACGAATGCCGAAGAAAGCGCGCCTTCGCCGAACAGACTGCGGAACAGATTGGGGATGGTGAATGCCACCACAAAGGCGTCCATGGTTTTTGAACTGCCGAAAAAGGCGGCCATGGCCATGTCGCGGACAAGGCCTAAAGCGCGGCTGAGGAGAATAAAAAAACCAACGGTGCCGGCCGAACGGATTGTTTTTTTCTTGTCCATGGGCAAGCATTCAGGCGGGAAATCCGGGATGAAAAAAGCGAAACGCCGGATTTACTTTTTGTTCCGGTTTTCGGCCTCCGAACTCTGCCCGCTGACTTCCGACTTCACATTTTCCGCTTTCCGGCTTCTTTCTTCGGGCTTTTCCGGAGAAACGCTTTGGCCTGCGGCCGTGTCGCCGCTCTGCATCTGATTCAGGTTCAATTCCCATAATTTCGCGTATTTGTAAAAAACACCGATGGAACTCATGAGCGCAATCACAAATCCGCGGCAGCCGTCCAGAAATCCGCGTTTAAATATATATCCCTTGATAAACCGGAAAAAAGGGCGGAAAAGGAGGTCAATGATGGAAAAGCGCCGGCCCTCGTTCCGCATGCTCTCGGAAGCTATGGTTGAAAACCGGTTGAGGGTGTGAATCTGGTCCGAAATATTGTCATAAGTATAATGGTGCAGGCATCCGGAAAGGCGCTTGACGGGGCCGTTAACAATGACGTGATCGTGCGGTTCCTGTCCGGTGCAGACGCCGTTCTCCTTGAGAAAGAGGCGCATTTTAATATCCGGCCACCATTCGCCGTGCGTAATCCAGGTGCCGAGAAAAAAAACCTTCCGGGGGAACTCGTATCCCACGTATTTCCGGTTATGGCCGCTTTCAAATTCATGCAGAATCTGGTCCCTTAATTCGTCGGAGACTTCTTCGTCGGCGTCAATAAACAGAATCCAGGGGTTAACCGCCATTTTCTTGATCAATTCCTTCTGGCCGACGTATCCCAGCCACTCGTGCTGGTAAACGCGGTCCGTGTACTCCCGGCAGATTTCCGCGGTTTTGTCCCTGCTGAAACTGTCAATAACGACGATCTCATCCGCCCAGCGAAGGCTGTTCAAACAGCGCCGGATGTTGTTTTCCTCGTTGCCAACCGTCAAACAGGCCGATATTTTGTCGCGCATAACAGAATTTTTCGTGTTTCTGCGGCTTATTTTTCGTTGCGAATCCCGGCGCGCCGCGCTTTTCCGCAATGCCCCCTCGCGGGCCGTTTAAAATGAGAATGTTAGCCGGCGGTTGGCATGAATGCAAGCGATTATAGCGTCGGCAAAAAAACTTATTTTTTTATTGGCAACGGCGCGCGCGCGCAATAAACTTAATCCGGTTTATAATTGGAAAAGGGAGCATCAATGGCTGTCATGGAAAACATTTTGCCGGAATTGCCGCGCATCCGCGAGGCGGCCGCCGCCATGCGGGAAGTGGTGCTCGCCAATCTGGTCATGCTGGGCGAAGCGCCGGCGCCGACCTCGCAGGAAAGCCGCCGGATTTCACTGCTCGTGGAGCGTTTTTCTGAATTTGGCCTGCAGCATGCCGCGATTGACGATCTCGGCAACGGATTGGGGGTTCTTTATGGAACGGAAGGCAAACGGACCATCCTGCTGACCGCCAATGCCGACACCATGTTCCCCCTGGAGAGCGTGCCGGTTATCCAGATGCATTCCGATGAGGTGATCGGCCCTTTTGTCGGCGATAACAGCCCGGCGCTGGCGGCGTTGCTTTCTCTGCCGGCGTTGCTGGAGCGTTTGCAAATACGCCTGAAATCCAATCTGATTCTATCCGGCACGGCGCGTATGCTGCATACCAGCAATCTGGAAGGACTGCGCTATCTGCTGGACCGCGCGCCGATGCCGATTCAATCGGGCCTGGTCGTTGAAGGTGTGCAGCTTGGGCGGCTCAATTATTCCTGCCTGGGATTGTTAATGGCGGACCTGACGACCAAAGTGCCCGATGATTACGATTGGTCGCAGTTTGGCGCCACGGGTTCCATCATTCCCATGACGGATGTCATCAACCGCATCAATCGCATCCCCCTCCCGCGCCGGCCGCAGACAAGCATCATTCTCGGCAAACTCTTCGGCGGCTTTACCTATCGGAATATCGCCCGCCAGACAACGCTCAGTTTTGAAGTCCGGAGCGAATCGGCCGAGATCCTGGATCAACTGGCCGCGCAATTAGACGACATCACGAACGAAGTGGCGGCCAATTCCGGGGTGCATGTCCGGCTGAATATTTTCGCGCGGCGCCAGCCGGGCGGACTGGATATCGCGCATCCGCTGGTGCGTCAGGTCCGCGCGGTTCACTCTGCCATGGGCATTCAATCCATGCTGTATCCCACCACCTCCGCCCTGGCCTGTTTTGCCGACCGCAAGATACCGGCCGTTACCCTGGGTTTTACAACCGGCCAGCGGCGCGGCGAGCTTGAGGAGGCTTACGAGGCGGTCAGCATTCCCGCCATGTGGAACGGGTTGACCCAGCTTGCGGGCGTCCTCCTGGCAATGGACGAGGGGGTTTCAAATGAAAAGTAATTTCTGGCATTTGCCGTGGCGCCGGCCCGCGCCGCGCCAGCCCGCGATTTCCACACCGAAGAATATCCGCGAATGGCTGGCCAAAAACACCTTTCATCACGCGCAGTTCGCCGACCTGAAACGGCTGGTGGAAGCCAAGCGGAAAAGCGGCGTGAAAATCTCGCTGTGTCTGCCGACCCTCAACGAGGAAACCACGATCGGAAAGGAAATAGTCATTTTCAAATCGGAATTGATGACCCGTTACCCGCTGCTGGACGAAATCGCGGTCATTGATTCCGGGTCCACGGACGCCACCTGTGAGATTGCGAAATCATTCGGCGCTTCCGTTTACGCCGCCGCCGACATTCTGCCCGACCAGGGAGCGCAAAAAGGCAAGGGCGAAAACCTCTGGAAGGCCATCTAC
This sequence comes from Kiritimatiellia bacterium, assembly GCA_028715905.1. Taxonomy (NCBI): domain Bacteria; kingdom Pseudomonadati; phylum Kiritimatiellota; class Kiritimatiellia; species Kiritimatiellia bacterium. Next base: position 8,219 of record JAQUQV010000032.1, on the reverse strand, counting down.
CAGCTCCGGGGCGATATCATCGTGTATGTTGACGCCGACATTAAAAACATTCACGCCCGTTTCGTCTACGGGCTGATCGGGCCGCTCCTGTTCAATCCGGAGATTCAGTACGTCAAGGCTTTTTATGACCGCCCCCTGACCACTTCAAAAAATGTCCGGACGGCCGGCGGGGGAAGGGTGACGGAGATACTGATCCGGCCGCTGTTTTCCCTTTTTTTTCCGGAATTGACCGCGGTTATCCAGCCGCTTTCCGGGGAATATGCCGCCCGCCGCGCGGTGCTGGAACGCATTCCGTTCCCCATTGGTTACGGGGTGGAAACATCGCATTTGATTGATATCTACCGGCAATGGGGGATGCCGGCCCTGGCGCAGACCGATCTTGACCAGCGGGTCCATCGCAATCAGTCCATCCAGGCCCTGGGGAAAATGGCCTTCGGAATATTGCAGACCTTTTTACGCCGTTGCGAGAATTTGCGCATTATTGAAGGTTTGCCGGAAATCAGCCATGTTATGCGCCAGTTTCAATGGCGGGAAAACGGTTATGAACCGGTGGATGCGGCCATTCCGGAATATGAGCGCCCGCCCATGATAAATCATCCGGCCTATCAGAAGCGTTTCGGCCGTCATCCATGAAGCCTGCTTTGAGAACGGCCATTGTCCACTACCACTGCCGCCCGGGGGGAGTAACCAACGTCATCCGGAACGCAATCGCCGCCCTGCGGCGTTTGAATATTGCCGCCGTCGCCCTGACCGGCCAGCCGCCCGGCCGGGTTTGCGCGGATGGGCATTTCCGCTGCGTGGAAGGACTTGATTACGGCGAAGCGGATTCTTCCTTACCGCCGGACTTGCTGGCGGAACGTTTGAAAACAGCCGCGGCCGCCGCCTTGGACGGCGCGCCGGACATTTGGCATATCCATAACCATGCCCTTGGAAAAAACCCGGTTTTGACCGCCGCCGTTGCCGGGTTGGCCGTTGAGGGACGGCGCATCCTCCTGCAGATTCATGATTTTGCCGAAGACGGCCGGCCCGCCAATTACGGGCGGCTCAAAACGTCGTTTGGCGCCGGCGGCGCATGGCAGAATCTGCCGTTATATCCCCAGGCCGCTCATGTGCATTATGCCGTCTTGAACCGCCGGGACGAGGGGTGGCTGCTTGCAGCCGGGGCCGATGCGCGGCGCGTGCACTGGCTGCCGAACGCGGTCTTTTTGCCCGGCGGCGAAACTCTTTCAAAACAAGCCGGCCCGGCAAGATGGGTTTATCCCACCCGCGCCATCCGCAGGAAAAACATCGGCGAATTCCTTTTATGGGCCGTCTTGTCAAAAGGCGGCGAGCAATACGCCCTCACGCTGGCGCCGACCAATCCCGTTGATTGCGCCGTTTATGAGCGCTGGAAATTTCTTGCCGCCGGCTGGAAACTGCCGGTTGAATTTGAGGCCGGACTGCGCGCCGGTTCTGCGGGCGATATTCCCTGGTGGCGGCAGGGCAACGGCGCTTTTACCACCAGCGTGGCGGAAGGGTTCGGCCTGGCCTTTCTTGAGCCTTGGCTGGCCGGCCTGCCGCTGGTCGGCCGGGATTTGCCCGAGATCACCCGCGATTTGAAATCGTCCGGAATTGATTTATCAATGCTCTATCCGCGCCTGGCCGTGCCGTTAAAATGGCTGGACGCGGACGGCTTGAAGAATCAGATGCGCTTGCGCCTGCGCGAAACATGGCGCGCTTACGGGCAGGAGCCTTCCGCCGATGCGGTTGCGCGGGCCTGGGGAGCCGCGGCGGATGATGCCGGCACGATTGATTTCGGCCGGCTGGACGAAAATACACAGGCCGAGGTCATCGGTTTGCTGCAAAAATGCGCCTCGCGCAAAGACGAGCTTCACCATTCGGCTGTTCCCGCAGAGCAAGCGCGCCGGGCCGTGCCCGCGAACGCTTCCCGCGTCCGGGAACAATTCAGCCTGGATTCATACGGAAAACGGCTGGCCGCGATTTACGGAGAAATCATGGCGGCGCCATCCGGTCCGGTGCAAGCGCTCCCGATGGAGGCTTTGCTGGCCCGGATACTTGATCCGGCGCGTTTTAACCTGTTGCGCACATAAACCGGTTATGAATTCCGAAGAAATTTCATTAATCAAGCTCATTCGCGGGTTTAACGCGCCGCTGGCCGCCGCCGCTGATATCTCCCCGTGTCTCATGCGGCTGGACGGCGTGCGCGCCGTCCTCTGCGATGTTTACGGGACCATGCTTGCCTCAAGCGCCAATGGTTTGTCCGATAATTACTCCTGCCCGGACCTTCCGGCGGCCTTTCGGGAATCTTTGCGGAGTTTGGGGGTGGAAATAGACCCGGCCGCGGCAGTTGCGGGCGTGAATCGCTTTAATGCGGTATTGGCCGGCGAACAAGACCGGCTGAAAAAACAAGGAATTGCATATCCGGAAGTGGATGTGCGGACAATCTGGAAACAAACGCTGGCCGGCCTTTCCCGGAATGCAAAGCGTTTTCCGGCGTTGAACGGCCGGAAGATAAGCCGCCTCGCGGTTGAATATGAAAACCGGATCAATCCGGCCTGGCCCATGCCGGGCCTGGAAGAAACCCTGTGCGCACTGGCCGCGGCGGGCGTGCAATTAGGCATAGTTTCCAACGCCCAGTTTTACACTCCCCTGGCCCTGACGGCGCTGCTGGGGGAAAAATGGCGTTCATGGTTCAAGCCATCGTTATGTTTCTGGTCCTATGAGCATCGCGAGGCCAAGCCGGGTCCGGAATTGTATCAACGCGCCCTGGCGGCCCTGGAAAAATCTTGCGGCATCAAGCCGCCGGAGGCGGTCATGATCGGCAACAGCATTGCCAACGACGTCCGGCCGGCGTTGGCCTGCGGCTGCCGGGCGGTGCTCTTTGCCGGCGATCGCCGCGCCTGCCGTTTGAGCCCGGATGACCGGCGGCGGATTTCCTCGCGCCGCTGGCCGGTCATAACCGGCTGGCCGCAGCTCATGAAAATTATTGTCCCCGGGCCATGATCATCTTGACAATATATTTCCGGGCGATATTGGCCGCGCTTTTGAGGCCAAGTCCGCGCGCCAGGCAGGCCGCAACGGCCGCGGCATAAATACAGCCGCTTCCGTGGAGACTTTTATGCATCCGGCGCGACCAGAATGAATAAAGCCGGTTGTTCCGGCAAAAGACGTCGGCAATCTCTTCGCCCGGCATATGGCCGCCCTTGATAATGCACGCGCTCCCGAATTTTCCGCTCAGTTCAAGGGCCGCCGCGCGCTGGTCCGCGTAAGTCAAAATCCGCCGGTTCAATATCATTTCCGCCTCGGGTATATTCGGCGTTATGACCGTTGCCCGCGGGAAAAGCTCCGTGCAGAGCAGGTTGAAACCGTCTTTTGTCAGGAGCGGACGGCCGGAAGTGGCGCGGCAGACCGGGTCAACGACAATGAATTTAAATTTCCGTCGCTTGATTTCCCGGGCCGCCGCCGCCGCTATGCGCCGGTTGCAAAGCATGCCGGTTTTTACTCCGGCCACCGGAAAATACCCGCAGACCGCGCTGATCTGCGCGGTAACCATGGCCGGGGAGGCGGGCTGAACGGCTGAAATTTCATGCGGATTTTGAGCGGTCAAACAGGTTATTGCCGAAGCGCCGGCCACATTGAAATCGGCAAAAGTCCTTAAATCCGCCTGAATGCCGGCGCCGCCGCCGCTGTCGGATCCGGCGATTGTGAGCACAAGCGGGATGTTTTTTTTTCCACGCATGGCATGCGAACCGCAGATTAAAAACCTTGCGTCTCCCGGTCAACCCAGCCGGCATACTCACGGCCGGCTCTGACTTTCAGGACAATAATTTCCGGCAGTTCATATGGATGATGTTTTTTGATGAAAACAACCAGTTTGGCGGCGGCGCTTTGCCTTGTTTTGACCGAGACCAGCAGTTCGTCGCCCGCTTCGTTTTTGCCGCGCCAGCGGTAGACGCTTCCGATCGGCGCGGTCTGGACACATGCGCCCAGGTGATGCTGGAGAATGAGCCGGGCCAGCTTCCGCGCCTGTGTCTTTGATGCGACCGTGGTCTGCACAATTGTTATAGTGCGGAAAGTCATAAACTCTAATGATAAGCCGGCCCGGCGCGTCCGGCAAGCTCATTTTCATGCTTGACTTTTAGTTTCCGGACAGCAATATCGCCCTTCAAAATGAAGGCCAAGACAAGCAACGGCAGAATGATCGCAAACGAGGCCCGGAAACGCGGCATCGGCGTTGATTTTATTGACCGCGAGACGCCGGTTTTTGTGCTGAAACGCGGCGGCGCGAGCGTGCGTTGCTCCAATCTGTTGACCGACAGGGTGGGGGCGGTTTCGTTCCAACTGGCCGGCGACAAGCATCTCGCCAATCGTTTTCTGGGACGTTACGGTTTCCCCGTTCCGAAGCAAATAAAATATTCCGGCTTTGAGAAGGCTCAGGAATTTCTCCAGAAATACAAGTCAATCGTGGTGAAACCATGCCGTGAATGGGGCGGCCGCGGGCTGGCGGCGGCGGTCCGGACCACCAGCGAACTGCGGCAGGCGGTTTTGCGCGCGCGGCGGTACGGCGAAGATATTATCCTGGAGGAATATCTGGAAGGCGCAAACCACCGCCTGATTTTCATCAATGGTTTTCTGGCCGCAGCCATCCGCCGCCAGCCGGCGCGCGTTACCGGCGACGGAAAGAGCTGTATCCGGCGACTGATTCAATTGCAGAACGCCGAAAATCACCGGGCCGATACCGGTTGCATCATCCCGATGGACCATGAAACCCGCCGGACGTTGTCTTCAGACGGTCTTACCTTCAACAGCGTGCCGCGCGAGGGACAGATTATTAAGGTCCGGCGCGCCGCAAATTATCATGCCGGCGGAATTGCCGAGGACATAACGGACTCCGTTGATGCCGACCTTGTGCGCGCCGGCCAGAAAGCGGCCAGCTTGTTCGGCCTCGCCGTTCTCGGTGTGGACTTTATCGCAAGCGAAAAAACAAACCGTTACTGGATCATTGAAACCGACCCGGATGCGGTTATGTCGGCGCCCGAGAATGCGCGCGTGCTAGGATGTTTTCTTGATTATCTTTTTCCGGAAAAAAAGAAACCGGGCCGGAAAAAGGAAAACCGGAGGCAAAAACACGCCTGAAATAAGAGCCGGCCCGCTTTCCCGCGCATTCAGATGCCGGCCAGTTTTTTCACAGCCGCGCCGGGCGATTTGGATTTAAGAAGCGAAGTCCCAACCAGAAACCCGCGGTAATCCAGTTCCGCGAGAAGCGTTATTTCGCGCCGGCTTCTGATTCCGCTTTCCGCGATGGCAACGCGGGATTCCGGAATTGAATCCGCCAGCTTGACCGCGGCGGCGATATCCGTTTTCAAGGTCGCCAGGTTGCGGTTGTTGACGCCGATAATTGCGCGCGGAAAACGGAGGGCTGTTTCCAGCTCCGGCAGGGAGTGAACTTCTATAATCGCCTCCAGTCCCGCTTCCTCGCTCGCGCGATAAAGCTCTTTTAATGAAGCCGGGGGCAGCGCGGCGGCGATAAGCAGGATAACGTCCGCTCCCAGAACGGCCGACTGGTAGACCTGCCACGGCGCCACCGTGAAATCCTTTCGCAAGACGGGGATTTTCACGGCCCGGCGCGCTTCCCGGAGGTCGGAGTCTTTGCCCCTGAAATAATGCGGTTCCGTGAGGACCGAAATCGCGGCCGCGCCCGCCGCTTCATATTCGCGGGCGAGGGCGGCCGGATTCAGGTTCGTTGCAATTTCGCCTTCCGAAGGACTGGCGCGTTTCATTTCGGCGATGATATTGGCGGGCCGGCCTTGCGGAGCGGTTTGCAAACGGGCCATGAGCGACCTGGGCGGTTGTTTTGCTTTGGCCGCTTTCCGCAGAACCGCGAGCGGAATTTGTTTCTCCGCTTCCGCAATGTCGCGCCGCCGCGCGGCGATTATTTTTTTAAGAAAATCATGCATGCGTCATCAACCGCAACTCCGCGGCTACTCTTACCGCATTTTCCGTTAGTTGTCCAGACGCCTCCGCCTTTTGCGGCCGGCATATACACGGCAACGCAAAGCTATGGGCGCAAAATTTCCGGGCCTTTGTCAAAACGCGGTTCGGGCCGGTGGCAGCCCGGCAACATTCCGTTGCGCCGATAATAGCGCTGGTGATAATCTTCCGCCCGCCAGAATACCCCCGCCGGGTCAAGGCGCGTGACAACGTCCCATCCTTTTTCCTTCAAATCGCCGATAAGTTTTTCGGCTGTCTTTTTTTGCTCCGCGCTGACGTAGAAAATATTTGAGCGGTATTGATCGCCCATATCCGGTCCTTGCCGGTCCAGCTGGGTTGGATCGTGAATCTCAAAGAAGAGCCGCGCCAGCTTTTCATAGGAAGTTTGCCGGGGATCATAAAGCGCTTCCACCGCCTCGGCATGGCCGGTCTTATGGCCGCAAACTTCCTCATAGGAGGGGCGCTCCGTCCGGCCGCCCGTGTACCCGGCGGTTGTCTGCGCCACTCCGGGGAACTCTTCCATGTAATATTCCACTCCCCAGAAACAACCGCCGGCAAATATCGCCCGTTCAAAATATTTAACCAGGTCGGCCCGGGGCACGAAATCCATGGAAAGCGAGTTCACGCAGTGGCGCGTGTTGCGGGGCGTCAGCCGCTCGCCGGAGAACACATGGCCCAAGTGAGCTTCGCAGTGGGCGCAGAGGATTTCCGTGCGTTGTCCATCCGCATCCGGCCGGCGCAGAACGGCCCCCGGGATTTCGGCGTCAAAACTCGGCCAGCCGCACTTTGCCTTGAACTTATCGGCGGAACGGTAGAGAGCGGCCCCGCACCGGCGGCAGACATAGACGCCGGGCTCATAAAAATCATAGAAACGCCCGCTGAAGGGCCTTTCGGTGCCCTTCTTCACGATGACTTCTTCCTCATCGGGCGTCAATTTCCGCCATGTTTTCATTTTGTTTTTTTCCTGCGCCCCGGCCGGTTCCGCCAGCATTGACAACGCAAAAATCACCGTAAGCCAGACTGATTTCATGGCATAACCGCCGCTTATTTTATTTTGACGGCATCCAGTTCAATTTCAAACAAAAGCTCGCGGCGGCAGATATCGCGTTGGGCGACCGCGAGTGAAAACGCGGGCAGACCGTGTTTCCGGCAATAGCGGTCAAAGAGCGGGCGGGCGGCCATGTCTTTGAAATAGGCGATCCCGCGGAAAAGGTCGTTCCAGGCCATGCGGCGTGAGCGCAACAAGGCCTGGACCACGCGCATGGTCAGGGCGATCTGGCGCGCTGCGTCGCCGGCGTGCGCGCTCTGGCCGTCGGGAGCAATGCTTGCCGTGCCGGAAATCAAAAGGATACGGTGCGTCGCAAATCCCATTTCAACCGCGCGGCTGAACGAACTTTTATAATTCGCGGCCGGCGGCTGCATGGGGGAGGGAAGGGCTTTGATTGTTACCCGGCTTGTTTTCGGCCGGACGGCCAGCAGGTCGGCAACCAACGCGGCCCCGTATTTGTTCGCCCCGCCTATGCCCGTGCTGGCCGGAACCAGCCCGGCGAAGATCCCGTTCTCGCTGAAGAATTTCGTGCGCACGCGGTTGAAGTCCGGGTACCATTCCAGCAGGTTGTCCAGCGTGAACCAGGTGCGGACCGTATCGGTGAACGCAAATCCGTTTTTTTCCAGCGCTGCTTTCATCGCCGTAAAAACCGCGCGGGCCTGTTCGCCGGCGCCGGTGTCAGGATTTTCCGGATGAAAACAGCGCAAACGGCAGTACCGCGCGTCTTCATCCTCATAAATTAATACCATTTCACGGCCGTTCATTTTCACCGGTTTGGCTTCGGTTCCGGCTATAACGAAGTTGTTCCAGCATGGAACATTATGCCCGGATGTTGTCAGGCAATGTTCCGACCGCGAAGGCAGAACGAGCGTGGCAACGAACAGCTCGCCCCTGTTTTTCAGTATTTTTGCCTTCATAACACTTTTGACGCCCCTGCGGGGCGTTTAGTTCGTGTTTAATTCTGTTTTTTCGGGTTTTTCCGTCTTGTCTCCGCCCGGCCCGGCCTGCATGGAAGGCGGCAGAGGATAAAAACAAATCGCACGCCGGCAGTCAATCATTGAATCATGTCTTGAATTTTGCGGGGCCGCGGATATCATTGCAGCGTAATGAAAAATCGGCTCAATTCTTTCCTTATCCGCGCCCGGGCATGGTTTTTAATCGCCGCAATGTTTGCCTCCGG
>JAQUQV010000031.1:26128-28587 GCA_028715905.1 Kiritimatiellia bacterium | reverse complement strand
TGGATCACGAGTCCCCACGGCAGCAAATCAGCCGTGGCGGTTGCAGCATACCCCTCGGCGCGGGCGGAAAACGCGCTGAGCGCGGTGGCACTCATGGATTTCAGCCAGTAATAATACTTTTTTCCCGGCGTAACCGCCGTGTCATTATACGCGAGCGCGGCCGTCTCCGCTATTTTTGAGCCGCCGCCGTAAGGCGGAGCGATGTTTTCCGTGCTTTTCCAGAGTTCGTAAGCCGAGGCACCCTTGACCGCGCTCCATGAAATTCTGACTTTGTTCACGTATTGGCCCGCGCTTGCGCTTATAGCAAAAGGCCGGCTGAGAATGTAACCTTTTTCCCCGGCGCTGACGGTGCTGGCGCATATTGAATTCGTGGACTGGACGTAATAAGTGTATTCAACGCCTTCCTCCGCCTGCAAGTCATGGTATTCTGTTTCGGTCGTATAATACGCAAAGGCCGGCGACCCGCCCGCGCTGCGGTAGACCCGATACCCGGTGGCAAAATCCACCTCCGCCCAGTTCACGACCACTCTGTTCGTATATAAGCCGTCGCTCGCAAACAAGCCGCTCGGCGCGCTTAAGCGCCGGTACCCGCCGGCATACAAGCTTTTTGCGCCGGCCTGGCCATGGCTATTGACGCTCTGCACCCAGTAATAATACCTGAGTCCGGCCGACACGGTTTCATCGTCGTAATTCGTAACCGTAAGTCCGGAGACGATTACCTCGGCATACTCGGGGTCAAAAGTGGTATGGCGAAGGACATTGTAGGTAACCTCCCCGCCGGTTGGCGAGACCACCGGCGTCCAGGTCACCGCCACGCGATCCTCATAATCGCCTTCGGTGGCCGTAACCCGCGCGGGCGCGCTCGGGGCGCCGATCAACAGCACCACCTTCACATTGTTCGTCCCGCTCCAATGGCCCGCGTAACCCGCGCCGTAATTGGTCGCCGCAATCGCCACGTTGGCGGTGTAAGAGCCGGCCTCATAACCGGATACGTTGCGGAAATAGATGCCCACCGTGTAATGCTCTCCGCTGCTGACGCCGTCGGCGGGCGACACGCCCTGGATTATATTGCCAGGATCATTCACTGAAACATGATAGGCCATACCCAGCCTCGGAGTCGCGCTTGAATTCCAGACCTCAAAATATTCGCCGGTCGGATTGGCGCCTTTGTCAATGACCTGGCTGATGGAGCCGGGCGCGGCCGACAGGACCGGCGTGGAAAACACGCGCAAAGAAACGCTGACCGTTCCGGTGTCCCCTCCGCCGGCAGTGGCGGCCACGGTTATCCGGCCGGTATAATCGCCGGGATTCAGCGCGGAAGTCAGGTAAGTATTCGTCAGAACGTTTGTGGCGCTCCCCGTGATGTATCCGCTGGACGGATTGACGCTCAACCAGCCCGCATCCGTGGAAACGCTGAAAGGCATATCGCCTCCGCCCGCGCTCACATATATGGTTTGGCTGTCCGCATCATATCCGCGCAGGGCGGCGGCGGAGAAATTGGACGGGCTGACCTCCATCCGGCAAACGTTCATAACAACCTGAACGGTCTGCGACTCGCTCTCAAGGTTGGTTGACATCACGGTGAACGAATTGGTATAAACGCCCGGCGATAAAGAGGCGGTATCATAAGCGATCCAGACGGCATTCGTGGCGGCATTGGTGAGACTGCCGACGGCATTGCTGACAATTGTCATGCTCCAGCCGGGAGAAACGGCGTTGGTAACAACCGCGTAATTCAATTGCCCCTCGCCGCGCGATATCACCTGGAAGTGTTGATTGGTGGCAGTCCCCTGATAAAAGACGGTATTCGTCAGCACCGGCGGCGCAACGGACAAGGCCGGAAGGGCATAGAGCGACACTTTGTCAATGTAAGTGGTTGACAGGCCGTAATTATAAACCGTGAATCCCCCCCAGTTAGTAAGAGCCGGATTTATAAAGCGGATGTTATTGGTGATAGAGACTGAATTTAAATTCAGCCGCCAGACTTTGTTGGTATAGTCCAGAAAAAGGTCTATCGTAATGAAGGAATTCGTGTCAACCGGCTCGGCGGGCTGGCCGTCAAGCGTCTGCGTAACGGTTACCCATCCGTTGGTGCCGTCGCGCACCACACAATAACCGTTGCTGTCAAAATAAAACGCCGCCGCCGCGTTAGTGTCATAATTGATGACATTCGTAGCGCCGTCATAAGTTACGATTTTGGTCCGGGTGTGCAGCCAGGTGTTCGGCAGGTTGGTCGCATAACGGTTGGAAAGAGTAACCTCAATGGGTATCGCCGCCAGATTCGTGCTGCCGGCCGGCGCGAGGTCGGCATTGGAAACGACCGTCGCAAAAAAAACCCCGCTTCCATCCTCGTAAGACGAGGAAAACCAGTAATTCGTGTCAATCAGCGGCGTCCCGTTGGTATAACTTTCAAAGTCATCGCTGTAAAGAAGCGCATTGGTCGCCGCAAAGCCGCCGGA
>JAQUQV010000031.1:0-26028 GCA_028715905.1 Kiritimatiellia bacterium | reverse complement strand
GTGGAAGTGGTGGATATGTTTCACTTCCTGATTTCGCTGGCGCAGGTGCTTGACATGTCGGCCGAAGATATATTTAAAGCCTACCGGCAGAAACACCAGGTGAACATTGACCGGCAGAATTCAGGCTATACCGCCAAAAACGAGGACGACAGCCGCCATATCTGAACCATGAGGGATTAAAAATAAAAATTCCGCATTCATGAAATCCGACAAAATTCTTAAGGAACCGATCGTAAAAGCGGAGGGTTTGGCGAAAACCTTCCGCGATTTCTGGCACAGACCCGTCGTGCGCGCGGTTAACGGCGTCAGTTTTGAAGTTCATCCCGGAGAAATATTCGGCTTCCTGGGGCCAAACGGTTCCGGCAAAAGCACCACTTTGCGCATGATTCTGGGCCTGTTAAAGCCCACCGCCGGAAAACTGCTGGTGTTCGGCCTGCCCCCGAAAAACGTCAATGCCAAGAAAAAAATCGGATATCTCCCGGAAGAATCCTGCCTGTATCCTTTTCTCACGGCCCGGGAAACGTTGATGTTTTACGGCAGCCTCTTTAATCTCGCGCCGGACGTCCTCAATGACCGGGTTGGACAACTCATTGAAATGAGCGGCCTTCAGCACGCCGCCCGGCGCCGAACCGGCGAATTTTCAAAAGGGATGCTGCGCCGCCTCGGTCTGGCCCAGGCGCTGATTAACGACCCGGACCTCATCATCCTGGATGAACCGACATCCGGCCTGGACCCGCTCGGCTGCCGCCAGGTAAAGGATTTGATCCTGACCCTGGCCCGGCGCGGTAAAACCATTCTGATTTCCTCCCATCTCCTGGCCGATATGGAAAGCGTCTGCCGGCGGGTCGCGATCATGAGCAACGGCCATATCATCGTGCAGGGCAATTTAAACGAACTGCTGGAAAACTCCGCTGTCTGCCGTTTCCACCTGCCGGCCGCGGACAAAGCGCAAATTAACGCCATTCTTGCCTTCATGCGGGCGCAGGCGGGGGCTGAAGCCCAAGTGGACCACCCCCGGAAAACACTTGAACAGTTCTTTCTGGAAACCGTTGAAAACGCGCGGTCCGGCGCGATGATCCCAAGCGGCGTGGCTTATGTCAAGGAGATCGCGCCTTTCCTGGCAGGCAAAAGCCGCGAAAACGAAAACGGGATATGCGAAAAATAACCGCCATCGCTCTCTTAACCATCCGGGCCGCGCTGCGCTCCCGGTCGTTCGCCGCCGCCGCTTTTTTCCTGATTATAATCATCGCCGGCCTGCCCTTCGTGATCAAGGGCGACGGCACTCCGGAAAGCCGGGCGGACATATTCATCAACTATTCTTTCGGTCTCCTGATGTTCGTTTTGTCGCTGATCGCCGCCTGGAGCGGGGCCGGCGCAATTTCGCTGGAAATAAGCGGCCGCCAGATGCAGAATGTGGCCGTCAAACCTCTGAACGCCTTTCAGGTTTGGGCCGGGAAATTAACGGGGCTGATGGCGATCAATCTTTTCCTGCTTGCGGCGGGAGGAACATTGATCGCCGCCATGCTGAACGGGATAACCCGTCCCATGGAAGCAGGGGATGGCCGGCGGCGCGGACTGCGCCGCGAAATAATGAGCGTCTACCGCACCGTCTTGCCGATAAAAGCCTCGTCTTCCGCCGGAAAAACGGCCGCGATCGGTCCGGGCGAAAATCATATCTGGCATTTTAATTCAGGAATGCAAAACGGCAGGACTCCATTCGCCCTTATAAAATTCCGGTTCATCCCCTCGCCCTTTTCCTATCAGACTCCGGTCAGCGGGCACTGGCGGCTCTCCGACGGAAAAGGACCGGACTTCATCAACCAGACAACTACTTCCAGCCCGAACATGACCGCCTGTCTGAACGCGTCCGCGCTGAACATATCCGGCGCGCTGGAGCTGGAATACACGAATCTGCAGACCAACCCCCCGGTAACCGTTTTTTTTCTGTCGGAAGAAGATTTATGCCTTTTGCTTCCGGAAAGCACTTTTGAATCCAATCTGTTGCGCGGCCTGATCATGGGGTTTGCGCGTCTTGTCTTCTTCACCTCGCTGGGAATGATCGCCGGCGCTCTTTTCACTTTCCCGGTGGCGGTTTTTACCTCAATGGGGCTGCTAATAACGGCCCTCGCCGGCGGATTGGCGCGCCAGATTGCGGAAAAGGGTTTGTGGCTGAATGCTTCCCATGAACAACTTTCCCCGGCGGCCGCCATGCTGAACGAAGCGGCGCGCGGTTTATTCCGCCTGCTTTCCGCCGTCTTTCCGCCCCTGGATCGTTTTAACCCCCTTGCCTTCCTGGCGGACAGCCTTTTTATTCCCTGGAGTCTGGCGGGGGAAGCGTTCGCGGTCATCGGCATTTTGTATCCGCTGGTTCTGATGTTGATCGGCGCCGCATGCCTGCGCCGGCGGGAGATCGGAATCGCATCGCCATGAAAAAATATTACTCTCTTTTCGCCGTCATTATCGCCGTGTTTTTTTTCTGGGCGGCCTGGCAGACGCACCCCGCGCGGACCCGGCACGAAAAAAAACGCGGTGCGCCGGCGGCCGGCGCGCCGCCGCTCGTCGTTCTGACCACCACCGCGCTCGGCGGATTCCGCGGACTGCTGGTTGACCTTCTCTGGATGCGCATGATCGCCCTTCAAAAGACAGGCAGGGTTTTTGAGATCGTCCAGCTGGCCGACTGGATCACAAAACTGGAACCGCAGTTCACGACCGTCTGGGCATTCCACGCCTGGAACATGGCCTACAACATCAGCATCCTTTACCCGGCCCCGGAATACCGGTGGCTTTGGGTGAAAAACGGCATCGGCCTGCTCCGCGATAACGCCCTGAAATACAACCCCGGTAACCCGGTTTTATGCCGGGAACTGGGTTGGCTTTACCAGCATAAGATCGGCCAGGACTGGGATGACATGCACGTTTATTATAAATTCAAGCTGGCCCTGGAAATGGAGAATCTTTTCCGCGGGCCCCGGCCCGATTACCGGCAGTTGGATTCCGAGCCAGAAAAAACGCAATGCCTGCGCGTAAAATACAAGCTCTTGCCGGAAATCATGCAGTCAATTGAACGCGATTACGGACAACTGGACTGGCGGCTGGCCGACACGCACGCCCTTTACTGGGCTTACCGCGGACTGCACGAAGCCGCCCCCGGCCAAGACACCGGCCAGTGCGACCAGATGTTATATCAAGCCATGGCCGATGAATTCCGGCAGGGCAGAGTTTTCATGGACCCGGATGCCGGCATTTACCTAGCCACGCCTCGCCTTGACCTCCTGCCCGGCGCCCTGAAAGCCTATGAAGACGCCGTTAAACTCCGGCAAAATGACGCTTTCCGGCCGGCCTATCTCAATTTTCTGGCCGAAGCCGCCTTTATTTTCAATGCCTACGGACGGAATGATGACGCGCGGAAATTATTTGAAAAAATGCTGGCCGAAGAACCGCCTTTGCGCGCCCGGATGACATTTGAAAACTACATCCTTGACTGCGAACAGACCGATATCGCCGCCCTGCCCCAGGCCGATGCCGGCGCCCGCATTGAGGGGCTTTTATATCAGGATCATCTGCGCGCACGCGGCGGAAAGGCAGGCGCGGCCAGACTCCGTGAAAAGGCAAAAGAGCTCTGGTCGCAATACGCCGCCGCGCTTCAAAGCCGCGGAAAAAAGGATGAAATTCCCCCTTTTGAAATGTTTGACCGGCAGGCGCTGGAACGGGCCTTGCAAAAGTCCAACCCCGGATTTTCCTCGTTGACTTTGCATGACAATTGTCCTACCATCAAATGACTTGACATGAATATTGGTCAACTTGACCGCTCAACTTGCTTAAGAGCAAGCTCTCAGGTCAAAAGATTATGTTTTAATGGTTAGGTCGCAACCGAATCTATCCACACCCGCAAGGAAATTTTTCACATGGACATCCCGCGTATCTTCAACATCACTGAAAGCGCTCACCGCATCCACAACCCGATCACACCCGAAAAGCTCGCCGCTCTCGGCGCGGCGCTGCGTCTGGAACCGGGAGACCGGGCGCTCGACCTCGGCAGCGGTTCGGGGGAGATGTTGTGCACCTGGGCGCGCGATCACGGCATCATCGGCACCGGCATTGACATGAGCCGGTTGTTCACCGAGCAGGCGAAACTCCGCGCCGTAGAGCTCGGCGTGGCCGATCAAGTCAAGTTCATCCATGGCAATGCCGCCGGCTATGTCTCTGACGAGAAGGTCAGCGTGGCGGCTTGTGTCGGCGCCACCTGGATCGCCGGGGGAGTCGGCGGCACCATCGCGCTTCTGGCGCGGAGCCTCCGCGCCGGAGGAATCATTCTCATCGGCGAGCCCTACTGGCGGCAATTACCGCCGACGGAAGATATCGCCAAGGGGTGTCTTGCCAAATCAATCTCCGACTTTCTCATGCTTCCAGAACTTCTCGCGTCTTTCGGCCACCTTGGCTGCGACGTCGTTGAAATGGTTCTGTCCGACCAAGACGGCTGGGACAGATACGAGGCGGCAAAATGGCTTACCATGCGCCGATGGCTTGAAGCCAATCCCGGCGACGCGTTCGCCAAAGATGTTCGCGCCAAACTGACCTCGGAACCCGGGCGCTACGCCGCTTACACGCGTGAATATCTGGGATGGGGCGTATTCGCGCTGATGCCGCGGTGATGCGTTGGCGCGCGCGGCAGACCGTCAACGGCTAAACCTGACAATGTCGCGTTGAACACAAAAAAACCGTTTTTAACTTTTTGCGCGATATTGATACAACGGGTTACGATAATTTTTCATCCTGTCAGGATGATTCCTGCCTCATTGCATTTTCGGGTAAAAGCATGGGGCCACCGGAAAGCACGTCTGCTTCGTCGTCCAAAAAAAACAAAAGGAGGAGGAGATAATATCATGAGAAACAAACTTGTTTCATTATTGGCCGCCGGTTTAATGTGCCTACCCGCCCTGCAGGTTTTACGGGCCGCCGAGCGCAACACGCTGATTTTTATCAGCGACCTGCACATGAACACGGATGTTTCCTACGGCTGGCTGAAAACCAACACCACCGCCCTGGCAACCTTCATTCAAGGGATGAACGCTCGGGAAGACGTGGCGGAATTGATCATTCTGGGCGACATGCTGGATGACTGGATAGAGACCGTGGAAAACGCTCCCCATACTTTCCGGAATATCCTTGTCTCTCCAAACAACGCCGAAATAGTCGCGGCCCTGCGGGCCGTCTGCCAAAACCCGGAAATTACCGTCACCTACGTCGTCGGCAATCACGATCTGCTCACGTTTAAGCCGGAAAACAAGACCGCCATCACCAACATCCTGCCGGGATTAAACATTATTTCCGACGAGCCGGGGCTCGGCGCCTATACCAAAAACAACGTAATCTGGGCCGAGCACGGACACCGTTACTGCATGTTCAACGCGCCCGATGTCTGGAGCCGCCCCGGCGGGCACCTGCCGCTGGGCTATTTCATCTCCCGGATTGCCGCCTCCAAATCCGC
This sequence comes from Kiritimatiellia bacterium, assembly GCA_028715905.1. Classification (NCBI taxonomy): domain Bacteria; kingdom Pseudomonadati; phylum Kiritimatiellota; class Kiritimatiellia; species Kiritimatiellia bacterium. The sequence continues at coordinate 20,540 of JAQUQV010000031.1, read as the reverse complement.
GCGCGAAGGCAAGCTGTACACCACTTTTGACGCGATTGACGCGATTGTTCAGTCTTATTCTTCCTACACTCTCGCGGGCGAAGACCGGGCCAAAATCATTAACGCCCTCTTTGACGCCTTCGCGCTGGTCTGGGGACATTACTGGCCGTGGGACACCTTTACCATGGGAAACACGGACCATTTCACCAACAATCCGTCCGTCCTCCATATCGGCAATGTTTTTGACGGAATTTACAGCAACTGGCCGAGCCAAATGAATACCGTGGAACCGGCCGAGGCGGTCGCGAACGAGCTGGGCGATCTTTCCGGCGCGGCCGCCCTGCTTTTTGAAATGCCAGAACGTATACAGGACAAATACCCCTTCACGCCGCGCATTGTCCTTTTCGGACACACCCACAAAGCGGACCTCCTTTGCCAAACCGGCGCCCTTAATTCCATCTACGCCAACAGCGGCACATGGGTGGACGGAAAACCCGGGAGCTGGGTGGAAATTGAAATCAACCGCTTCGCCAAAAGGGATTTTTACACCGTGTCGCTATGGTTTAACGGCGAAGCCGCGCCGCGCCGGAGCGCCACCTTGGACATCCCCCAACTCACCGCAAACGGACCCTTCCAGGCCGCGGCACAAGACTTTGACGGCGACCGCCTGGCAGACCCCGCCTTGATTGACGCCGGCGGAAACTGGCATTTCTGGTCTTCATCAGACTCGTACGAACGCAAGGGGCACTATGCGTTCGGGATCAACGGCCTTGCTGTTGCCGGAGATTTTGACGGAGACCGCCGGGCCGATCCGGTTATGGCCGTCAATTCTCTCTGGTATATCTGGTTCAGCGGATCAGAATATCAACTGGCCGGAGGCCCCTTTGACTGCGGCGTGGCCGGCTTGCCTGTCGCCGGAGATTTTGACGGAGACCGCCGGGCCGATCCGGTTATGGTCGTCAATTCTCTCTGGTATATCTGGTTCAGCGGATCAGAATATCAACTGGCCGGAGGCCCCTTTGACTGCGGCGTGGCCGGCACGCCTGTTGCCGGAGATTTTGACGGAGACCGCCGGGCCGACCCGGTTATGGCCGTCAATTCTCTCTGGTATATCTGGTTCAGCGGGTCGCAATATCAATTGGCTGGATGCCCCTTTGACTGCGGCGTGGCCGGAGTGCCCGCCACCGGAGATTTTGACGGCGATGGATTGGCGGACCCGGCCATGGTAGACTTTGACGGGAACTGGCACATCTGGTTCTCAAAATCAGACTATGCCCCGTCCGGACCGCTCCTGCTAAAATGACCATAAGCTTCATGCGCTGCCAGGCCTTCATTATGCCTGCCCGGACGCAGGGGCCAGGATAACCATTTACCGCATTAAGCCGTCAAGGAGGCGCAAAACAGTCCGGCCGACTGTCGCAAGGCTTTGCACGCTCAACTTGTCAATCGTATCTTCCGGCGTGTGCCAATAATCGTTCAACCCCGGCGCGGAACCGTATTCAAAATCAATAATATCAATCGCGGGCATCCCGGCCGAAAGGAAAGGCTGGTGGTCATCCAGAATTTCACCGGAGGAAAGCGCGAATTTTCCGCGCGCCCCCTCCTTCTCCGCCGCGCTGAACAGGGCCGACACCAGACTTAAAGCGCTGTTGCGCGGAATGGTCAGGTTCAAATCGCGATCGCCGACCATATCCAGGATTATCACCGCCCGCACCTTGCAAGCACGGCCGTCGCGCGCCAGCTGTTCCGCCAGGCGCCGGCTGCCGTGCAAACCGTCGTTTTTGCCGTAGCGCCGGAGACACTCCTCGCCGTCAAAGAACGCGAAAAGAAAATTAACCGGCGGAGTGCGGGCGCTTTGTTTCATGACGCGCGCCATCTCCAGCAGGACGCCGACGCCCGAGCCGGAATCGTTCGCGCCCTGGAAATTCTCCGCGATGCCGGCCTTGGCATCGTAATGCGCGCCGAGAACGATCCATTCCTTAACGGACCCGCCGCCGGCCGCGCGACCCGGCAGAATTCCAATAACGTTCCTGAAAACAACCCGGCCGGCCGGAGTTTCCTCCGCGAACTCGTCAAGGGAGGACGCAACCCCCGCGGCGCGCAGGCGCTCAAACAGATGTTGCGCCGCCCTTCGCGCGCCCGGCGAGCCGGAATGCCGCGGCACGATCGCGGTCAGTTCCTTAATTTCCGCCATGGCGCTGTCCGCGTTAAAATCAGCCGGATTGAAATAACCGGCCGGGGCCGGCTCGTGCCGGCGGCAGCAACCCTGAAAAATCAGCAAGGCAATCCCCAGCAGGAGAATAAAAACGGGCGGGAAGAAATCGGCTTTTGCGTTGATCATTATCTTTTGCTATTTCAGCCAGGCGGACAGAAGTCTCTTCAACTCCTCCTCGGGTTTTCTGGCCTGCAGTCTTTTTATCCGCGCGCGCTGTGAGTCCATGATTTTCTCTCGCAATTCCTTTTCAGTTATCACCCGGCGCATTAATTCGGCCAGTTCCACCTCGTCCAACCCGGAATACATGACACCGGCGTTGTCCATTGCCTCGGGCATGCCGCCCGCGGCGCGGGCAATGACCGGGATATCGTGCGCCATCGCCTCAATCAACGGCAGGCAGTAGCCTTCATGTTCGCTCGGGCACACGTATAAATCCGCCACGCGGTAATAAGCGCTCAGACCCGCCGGGGCCGCGAATCCCTCAAAACACACATTCGGCATGTCCAAGTCCCCGGCCAGCATGCGCAGCATGGCATAATAACGCGGCGCGCTGCGGTTGGACCCGACAATCAGCAAGCGGCTGTAGGGATTGATGGTCTTATGGAACCACGCAAACGCCCTTATCAAATCCTCAACCCGTTTGTTGGGAACGATCCGCCCCACGAATAAAATGTTGGCAAGCGCATCGTCAAACTTCCGCGTAATCAGCGGTTCCGGCGCCAGGTCAAGCGAGCGGAACGAAAAAAGGAGAGGAAACACCTGGACGTTTGCAACGCCGAGCGCCTCAAGTTCCCCGGCGTTAAAACGCGACACCGTCCAGACCGCGTCAGCCCGGCGGCAGACGTCGGACAGACGGGAACGCCCCGCACGCAACTGCTCCGCCAGGGCATCGTCAAAACCATTAAAATACTCGGAAGGCGTGATGTTGTGGTAAATAATAATTTTTCTTGCGGCGGAAGAGAGAAACAAATCGGTGGACGGCGAATTGATGCCGTAATGATGCAGGCAGATATCGCCGGAAGCGGCGGCATAATCGGAAAGCGGGCGGCACTCTTCCCGCAAACTCGGCGAAACCGTCTCCGAATCGCAGTAAAGCTCGGAAGCAAATCCCCATTTGCGCAATATCTCCCGCAGCTGCAGGGCTTCGTGAGAAATGGCGTCGCCGTCGGCAAAACCGGCCAGTACCTGATGAATATTCATTTTTTATTTGCTGCCCGCGGAGGCCAGTTTGTCCAGCCGTTCCTCCATTCTGGCCAGTCTCCGGGCCAGATCATCGTCCGCTTTTTTTCTTTCGACCGCTTCAAACTCCACGGCGCCGGTGAACAATCCGTTGATCAGGTTCTGGCGGAAGGCGATGCGGTCGTGCTGGTAACGCAGCAATTTCCAGAGGAATTTTTTAAGCCCGGCCAGCACGGCCCCGAGCGGAGCGGGACGGCGGGGGATGTCAAAATCGTAAGTGTCAAACGCATCACGGTAGCGCAGCAACCTGAGAAAATGGCGCAAATACTCGGCATCGGAAGATGCTTTCCGGAGGGTGAGCGCGCCGATTGCGGCGGAAATTTCCGGCGGGGCAGAGCGGCCGGTCAGTTTTTTCAGCCTGGCGGCGCTTTGCCTTATTTTTGCACCCAGTTCCCCGGTGCAGTCCTCTCCGGCAATTATGATTTGCATGTTGAAGTTTCGCAAATGGTTTTTTGAATAGAATACTATGATGCCGGCAAAAACAAAAGTCAATGACGGATTAATGCCGCCTGGCCGCGCAAAAACAGATACAAAAAAATATTGACAAAGCGGCGGAGGCATGTGATATTAACTTGTAGTTTTATTTTCAAAAACCTTAATTGGAGAAACAATGAGAAAAATATTAACACTGGCGGCGGTTGTCATCGGGTTGCATTGTGCGGCAATAATGGCCTTGTGTCTTGTTCAGGGGTGCAAAACCACCAAAAAACAGGCCGAGCCCGCCGTGCCGGTCATGCCGCCGTTAACCGCCCCGTCGGTCGCCCCGGCCAGCGCCGAACGCGCCGCAATGCCCTCAAAAACCGAGGAAACAATTGAATATACCGTCAAAAACGGCGATTATCTTGGCTCAATCGCCAAACGGCATAATGTAAGCGCGCACGAGCTGGCCGCCGTGAACAAGCTGACCGACCCCAACAAAATCCGCATCGGCCAGAAACTGATTATCCCCAAACGCGGCCATGTTTCCGCCACGCCGTCCGTAAAAACCGCCGCTAAACCCAAAGAAAAGAAAAGTTTCGCCGCGGAAACCGGAGAATACGTGATTGTCGCCGGCGATAACTTGTCAAAAATCGCCGCTAGATTCAACGTCAAGCTGAAAGAACTGCGTGAAGTCAACCAGCTCGTTAACGACAAGTTAAAAATCGGACAGAAATTGATCATACCGGGCGCGAAGAAAGCCGAAGCGGCTCCTGAAACAGCGCCGGCCCCCGCCGCCCCTGAAACGCCGGCAGAAACCACCGCCGCCGCGGCTCCCTCTCTCGCTCCGACGGCAACGCCGGCAGAAGCTCCCGCTGAAACACCGGCCGAGACCCCGCCGGCCGCCGCACCCGATAGCTCCGTTACGCCCCCGCCAGCCGCCGCCACCGGAATAACCCATGTGGTCATGCCGAACGAAGACCTGAATTCCATTGCCAAATTATACGCCATAACAGTGGAAGAAATAGCCGCGGCCAACAAGTTCAAGCCAGACCAGACCGTTCAGCCCGGTCAGAAAATTATAATTCCCTGAAAGCTTCTGTTTATTTATTCCTGCCGCGATAACCGGCGCGGATAATGTGGAAAACATCCGCTATTCTTGTATTCATTGTGCTGTGCCTGATGGTTTTCGGCATAGTTATGCTGGCGAGCACCAGCGGAATTAAGGCCCAGGTTTTATACGGCGACCCGCATTATTTCGTCAAACGGCAGATCTTCCGGGGATTAATTGCCCTTATCACCGGCCTCGCCGCCAGCCGGCTGGATTATCACCGCTGGCGTTTTTTAGCCGTTCCCGTATTCGGAGTGGCGGTTGTTTTACTGGCACTTGTTTTCATCCCGGGGATAGGGGCAAAAATCGGGGGCAGCCGGCGCTGGCTGCACTTTGGTTCTTTTGGATTTCAGCCCTCTGAGTTCGCCAAGTTTGCATTGATTTTGATTATGGCATGGTGGATGGCGCGCGAACAGCGCCACGCCCCGGACTTTCTGCGGGGGGCGCTTCTGCCGGGCGGTCTGCTGGCAATGGCGGCCGGGCTTATTTTTCTGGAACCGGATTTCGGCACCACCATCCTTTCCGCGGCGGTCGGCATGATTATCATGTACGCGGGCGGAGCGCGCCTGGGTTACCTGCTGTTGTTTGCCGCTGCTGGCCTGACCGTCTTTTCGCTGGCAGTCATGCGCGATGAAGTCCGTTTGCACCGGATTCTGGCCTTTATGGACCCGGACAAATATTCCCAGACGTATTCTTTCCAGCTGGTCAGCGCGATCAATGCCTTCATTGCAGGCGGAATGGGCGGAGTGGGCCTGGGCCAGAGCATGCAGAAACATTATTACCTGCCGGAAGCCCACACCGATTTTATTTTCGCCATTATCGGCGAGGAACTCGGTGTTTTTGCCACCGCCACCGTGGTTATCTTCTTCGCCGGCCTGTTCTTCTGCGGACTTAAAATCAGCATCCGGGCGCCGGATGTCTTCGGCCGGCTGCTGGCCTTCGGCATTACCATGATGATCACGCTCCAGGCGGCCATCAATATCGGCGTGGTAACCGGCTGCTTGCCGACCAAGGGTCTGCCCCTGCCCTTTATCAGTTTTGGCGGCTCAAGCCTGATCATGTCGCTGATTGAAATCGGCGTTTTGCTCAATATCGCCCAGCATGAACAAAACAAGATCAAAAGGGCTGATGTGCGCGTGATTAAAGACCGGGTGCACCGTTTCTAATGCGGCCGGGCCGCCATTCAGCATAGGCGTCCGGCGGTTCGCCGTTGAGTTTTCCGCCGGAGAGGCGGACCCGCCGGAAAAAATTTTCCGTAAAACCGCCATGCCTGCCCAGCTGCGCGCGGCCAGGGTTTTAACGAAACACTCTTGCGGACGTCCGGCTTAAAAACATGAAAATCGGAATTGCATGCGGCGGCACGGGGGGGCATATTTTCCCGGGCCTGGCCACGGCGGAAGTTCTGCGCGCGCGCGGACACGAAGTGACCCTCTGGTTAAGCGGCCGGGAGATTGAAAAAAAAGCGCTCATCAATTGGAGCGGACCGATGATCGCCGCGCCCGCCATGGGACTGCCTTCCCGGCCGGGCCTGAGATATTTTTCCATGTTCGCCGTAAACTGCCGCGCTTTCCTGCGGTGCCGCCGGCAAATGAGGCTTTCGCCGCCGGATGTTTTCCTCGCCATGGGCGGCTATGCATCGGCGGCCCCGGCCCTGGCCGCCGTTTCGCGCTCAATTCCGCTGGTCCTGCACGAGGCCAACGTTATCCCCGGAAGGGCCAACCGGTTTTTGAGCCGCTGGGCAAAAATTCTCGCGCTTGGATTTAAAGAGACCCGCAATCATATCCGCCATCCGAACATGGTTTACACCGGCATGCCCCTGCGCGGCCGGAGCGCCGGCGGCAAAACCGCGGACTGGAAACTCCTTCAGCCGGAAATTTTCACCGTCCTGGTCATGGGCGGAAGCCGGGGCGCGCGCAGGTTAAACGAAGTGGCGGCGCAGGCCTTCCGGAAACTTCAGGAAGCGGGCAAAACCGTGCAAGTCATTCATCTGACCGGCGTTGAGGATGAAGACACAATCAGAGAAACATACCGGGAGCGCGGCATTGTCCATCTCGTTTTTTCGTTCCTGCACGCCATTGAGCAGGCCTATTGCCGGGCCGTTTTCGTGATCTGCCGCGCCGGCGCTTCAACCTGCGCGGAACTTTCCCGCTACGGCACCCCGGCCCTCCTGGTTCCCTACCCTTACGCCGCCGCCAACCACCAGTTCGCCAACGCGCGCGCCCACGCTGAAAACGGCGCCGCCGATGTTATCGCGGAAAAAGATTTAACCGCCGATTGGCTGTCCGCTTATATCGGCGCGCTCATGAACGACCGCGGCAAATTGGAACGCATGCGCCGGGCGGCTTTACAGCACGCAAGTCCGGATGCGGCAGACGCCCTGGCCGATTGGGTGCTGAAAACCGGGGAAGAAAAGAAGTGATTGCAAAAGACATAACCAAAGAAATGGACAACATTCAGGCATTTCTCCGTTGTAAAAAACGGCGCGTTCACCTGCTCGGCGTCTGCGGCGTGGGCATGGCCGGCCTGGCTTTCCTTTTAAAGAAAAAAGGCTTTGAAGTGACCGGGTGCGACCTGGCCCCAAACCGCCTGGCCCCGTGGCTGGCAAAACACGGCATACCGGTTGCGGCCGGCCATGATCCGGCGCACGTCCTTAAAGCCGATCTGCTCATCCGCACCGGCGCCGTGGCGGAAAACAACGCGGAGCTTTGCGCCGCGCGCCGGGCGGGAAAAAAAATATTCCGGCGCGGGCTCGTTTTGGCCGCCATATCCGCAGGCACAACTTCCATCTGCGTAAGCGGCGCCCACGGAAAGACCACCACCGCGGCCATGATCGCCCAGATACTGCGCCAGGCCGGTTTTGACCCGTCCTTCTGCATCGGCGGCGAAGTCCCCGTGCTGGGCGGAGTAGCCGGGCACGGGAAAGGCAATCATATCGTCCTGGAGGCCGATGAAAGCGACGGCACCCTGGCGTTTTACAGACCCCGCCTCTCTGTTATAACCAACGTTGATTTTGACCACGCCGAGCACTTCCGCGATTTTTCCGCGCTGCAACGGTGTTTTGCCGCCGCCGCCGGCCGCACGCGCGGAAAAATAATATATTGTTCTGACGACCCGGCGTCGCGCAAAATGTTCCGCCGCGCGCAAAACGCCGTCTCCTGCGGATTTTCGGCCGGCGCAAACCTGCGGCTCAGGCGCTGGAAGGCGGCGCCGCGCGGATTTGCCGTCCGCCTTGAAACCGATGGGAAAAAATCGGGAGAGCTCAACCTGCCGGTTCCGGGACGGCACAACGCCCTGAACGCGGCCATGGCCTGCGCCGCCGGCCTTGAACTCGGCGTTCCTTTCGCCGTCATTTCCCGCGCGCTGGCAGGATTTCAACCGGCGGCGCGGAGGTTTGAGCGCATAATTGAGACAAAAAAACTGTTGATCCTCTCCGATTACGCCCACCACCCCGCCGAAATCTCCGCCCTCGTGAAGACCGCGCGCGCATTGAAACGCAAACGCCTGCTGGCCGTGTTTCAGCCGCATCGTTACAGCCGCACAAAAACCCTCGGCCGGCTTTTCCCGCCGGCCTTCCGCGGAATTGACCAATTGATCCTGTGTCCGGTCTATGCGGCTTCCGAAGAAAAAATGCCCGGCGGGACATCGTGGGACCTCTATGAAAAATTCAGGCAATACGGCAAAACGCCGACCTTCTGCGCCTCTTCGCTCAAACAGGCGTGGGATTACCTGAAAGCCGGATTCCGCCCCGGCGACGGCATATTGATCATTGGCGCCGGGGACGTCGTTAAAATCGCCGAATGGGCCGGGAACGAATTTGCGGGCAGAAAAACCGCAGTTTTCCGGGCGCAACTCAAATCCGCCCGGAAAAAACCGGACGTTGGAACCTGGCAACGCAACATTGCAAAATTCCCCGCCGGAAGATTAAAATCCAGCGTTGTCAAATTCAGGGAACCCCTCGCTCAAAAAACAACCTTGCGGGTCGGAGGTTCTGCTGATATCTTTATAGAAGCGGACGATTTGACCGACCTGGCCTTGACCGCCGGATGGGCCGCGGAAAACCGCGTCCCGCTCAGAATGCTCGGGGCCGGCAGCAATACGCTCGTGAGCGATTTGGGCGCGCGCGGAATTGTTGCAAGGCTCAAAGGGGTCTTTTGGCGGAAAATACGGCTTGAAAAAAACAATGAAATCACGGCCGGGGCCGGAACCAGTCTGGGCAAACTGACGGACTGGGCGGCGAAACACGGCCTGGCCGGCGCCGAATTTCTGGCCGGGATACCGGGCACAATCGGCGGCGCCGTGCGGATGAACGCCGGCGCGTTCGGCAGGGAAATCGGCGGCATTATCAGCCGGGTAAAAATAATGGAGCCGGCCGGAAACGTCAAAACGCTTCTGCGGAACCGGCTCGGTTTTGCCTATCGCCGCTGTGCCGGGCTTGAAAACCGGATCGTACTGGAAGCGACCCTGAAACTAACGCGCGGAAATCCGGACGTTATCCGCAAAAAGATGGATCAAATCCGGCGCCGAAAAAACTGGATGAAAGGCATGCGGTCCGCCGGTTCCGTTTTCAAAAACCCGGTTGGCGGCCCGGCCGGGCGGGTGCTGGAAAGACTGGGCTTAAAAGGACGGAAAATCGGGGGCGCAAAAATTTCAGAACAACACGCGAACATAATCACAACCGGCAAAAACGCTTTAGCTTCCGATGTGCTGGCGCTGATTGAAATCGCGCGCGATCTGGCCGGCATAAAGCGCGGCATTGACCTGGAAAGGGAAATTGAATATTTTGAATAACCGCCTATGAGCAGAAAATTCAAGCACGTGGCCGTATTAAAAGGCGGCATTTCCAAGGAACGCGAAATTTCCCTGCGCTCCGGCGCCGCGGTCGCCGGCGGATTGCGCCAGGCCGGATACGCGGTTGACGAAGTTGACGTCAAGGGGCCGGATTTTGTTCTGCCGGACGGAGTGGAGGCGGTTTTCATCGCCCTGCACGGCGAATTCGGCGAAGACGGGCAAATCCAGGAGTTACTCGCCCGAAGGGGCATTCCCTATACCGGCGCCGATCCGGAAAGCAGCCGGTTGGCCTTTGCAAAGGATCTGTCCAAAGAAATCCTGGCGCGCCGCGGAATCACAACGCCGCCCTACGAAATATTGCGGAACGGCCGGCCGCGGACTTTACCCCTGCCGGTCATTGTCAAGCCGACCCGTCAGGGCTCCAGTTTCGGCGTGCACCTGGTGCGGGATGAAATTTGCTGGCAGGACGCTCTGACGGAAGCGATGATTTACAACCATGAGACCCTGGTGGAACAATACATCGCGGGCCGGGAGCTTACGGTCGGAATTGTGGGCCGGGAAATTCTGCCGGCGATTGAAATCAGGGCGCCGGAAGGCAACTACGATTACCGCGCGAAATACACCAAGGGGGTAACCGCCTACCTGGTTCCGGCCCCGCTGGAAAAGCGACTGGCCGATGACGCCCGGCGCCTGGCCTGGGAAACGTACTGCGCGCTCAAGTGCCGCGGATTGGGACGGGTTGACATGCGCCTCTCCCCGGAAGGCGCGATATACGTCCTGGAACTGAACACCATACCCGGTTTTACGGAAACAAGCCTCTTGCCAAAGGCGGCCGCCGCCGCAGGCTGCGGATTTGCGCCCCTTTGCGCGCGCATTATGGAAACGGCGGGGCTCTGAAAAGCAGCCGAAGCAAAGCCATGTGGGGAAAAAAACAAAAAAAACGGCGCGGCGGACCAAACAACAGCGACGTCCTTCATTTGGCGGGATTCAACGTAAAAAGCAGGCGCGGCAGAATGTTCGCGCTCCGCATGGCAATCACCCTGGTTATGGCCCTGGCCGGCCTAGCCGCGCTCGGCATCCTGGCCTGGATAGGAACGCAATCCATCGCCCAGTTCCTCTTCTTTCGGAATGAGATATTCCGCCTGCGTTCCGTAAAAATTGAATGCGACGGCGAAGTAATAACCCCGAAACACGTTTCCGAGTACCTTATTCTCAACACGTGTTCCAACCTGTTTTCGTTCAACATGGCCGCGGAACGCGCCGCGCTCCTCAAGAAAGTGCCGCGCATCCGGAATGTTGAATTCACCCGGACTCTGCCCGGCAAGCTGGCCATTGTAGTCCGCGAGCGCCTGCCCATGGCGCGCCTGGGAATGGGATACTATTATCTCGCCGTTGACCGCGAAGGAAAAATCCTGGGGCCCTCCTCCGGATCCAAAAACCTGCCGGTCATTTCCCGGCACAAACTCTCCGGACTGCGGCCGGGCGTCCTGTTGGAGGACATGAAAATCGCAAGGGCGCTGAAAGTATTAACAACCTGCGACACAACGCCGGTCGGGGAACAAATAAAAATCAGGGAGATTGACGTCGCCCAGGAAGATGCGCTGGAGCTTACGCTCGCCGGCGGCGAAAAAGTGCTCTTTGCCTGGCCGGACATGGACCGGGATGCCCCCGGAAACAACCTGGAAAGGAAACTGATCCGCCTCGCCGAAAGCCTGAAATCAGCCGCCGCGCGCGGCAAAAAAATTGCCGCCATTGATATGACTCTGGAAAACAATTTCCCCGCCCGGGAATACTGAGTCCGGCAATTCATCCCGGCGCCTTGCACTCTTCGCCCCCCGCGGCTGAAGCCGACGCGCCGCGCAAACACGCATGACCATCCGGCCGCCGCCGTCATTCAGAAAACGCGGCAAAACTTCCGGGACAAATACATCCCGCTTGCAAAACTTTTGCGCCTGATTTTTACGCCCTGATGTCCCCGATGTTATCGGGACCAAACGCCAAGACTTCCGGCGATAACTTCGTAGCGGACTTTCAGTTCCTCCTGCACGCTCTGCGGTAAATAAGTGGCGGCAAACAGCCTGGCGGTCTGGCGGCGCACCCGCCTGAGCGCGCAGATTAACGCTTTTCTTTCCCCGGGAAGAGATTTTTTCAAAACGGCCAGGGCCGCGCGGATCAGCAATCCGTCCACGGCAATGCCCTCAAGCCAGAAATCAAAATTGCCGGCGTTGCGCCGCGCGTTTCTCCGGAAGCCGCGAAACATAACCGCGGCCTTTTCATAATCTTCCAGAATGCTTTCAAGGTAAATCCGGGTTGCGCGCCGCCCGCCCCGCGCCCTTGCAAAATCCGCAAGCGGTTTTGCCAGGGGACAGCGCTTTTTTCCCGCTGTTTTAACTTTGTTCTGAAGAATATGGGCCTGAAGAAAGGGAATGCCCGCTCCTTTTTCGGCAAAAGCGACGGCCTCCCCAAAACAGGGCAAATCCACGCCATACATGCCGGCCGTATAATCCTTCCAGAACGCGCGCTGGTCAAAGTCTCCTTTTCTTTTTAATCCCCAGACAGCCGCATAAGCCGCCGGCAGGTTTGTTTCGGGATGGTTGTGCCGCACAGCCCAGGAGGTAACCAGCGTCCCTTTTCCACCGCGAACGCCACGGCGCGCGACATAATAACAATTAGGAATATGCCGGCTTGATAACGGGATACCGATCAAATCGCCGGCGCAACGGCTGGCCGGCGCGGTCAACACCGTGAATCCCTTAGCATGCAGCGCGTCCGCGCAATAAAAGGCGCGGAAGGTTTTGTCCCGCCGGGTTTGACGATCCAGAGCGTATTTCAACAAATGCCGGCGGAAAGGCCGGTCGGCCCGGCGGTTTAAATTTTTCAAATTAAACCAGCGGTTGCCGCGCCCAAATCCGCCCCAGACCAGGATGCTTTTTTCCCGCTCATTGGTTATCCAGTAGTTCCAATCCATCAGCGCGACATATTTCGGTATTTTTCCGAGAATATCGGGATGAGACAAAACCATGTCCGCCCAGATAACGGGGGTCAACCCGCGTTGATGAATATGTTCCCAGAGCGGCCGCATGTGCCGCAGATACAACCCACCCCGGCCGAATTTACGCAACAACGGAGCGCAACGCCGGCTGTTCCCGAGCGCCCAGGTTTCGTCGCCCCCCAGGTGAAAATATTTTTCCGGACGGACAACGGCGATGATTTCGTCATACAATTTTGTCAGGAAGGGAATTGCGTCCGGGTTGGTAACGTCAATATGTTTTGCCAAATCCGGCGCCTCGCGCAAATGGGCGTATTCTTTTTTGCCGACGATAAACTCCAGATGTCCCAGCGACTGCATGAGGGGGATCACATCCATTCCCCGGCCGCGGCATTTCGCCGCGAAGGCGGAAGTTTGCGCGCGGCCCCAGGCCTCGCCATGGCTGACTGCGGGATGTTCCGCGAAACGGAACTTGTCCTCCATTTCCAGGAGCAAAGCATTATAACCCCATTTTTTCAGCCGCTCCGTGAAACGCGCAAGGTAATCGTTTTTCCACATGGCGCGTTTGAAATCAAGATGGTAGGCGATCATTTTCATGTTCTTATCCCCCCCCCGGCCAATATTGGGGGAAAAATCAATTTTTGGCCTGGAGGACGATTTTTTCCGGCTGGCTTTCGTCCGCCGGCGCGGCGGCCGCCTCCACTTGGCCGGAGCGGTTGAAACGCATGGAGACAATGGTTGAAATCTTGTCTTTTGCCATGGTTACGCCGTAGAGAACGCCGGCGGCGGAAATGGTCTGGCGGTTATGGGTAATGACGATGAATTGCGAGTCTTTCAAAAAGCCCTTGAGCATTTTGATGAAACGCTGGTTGTTGGCATCGTCCAAAGCGGCGTCCAACTCGTCCAAAACACAGAAAGGGCTCGGTTTGACCATGAAGATGGCAAACAAGAGGGCCACGGCGGTCATGGTGCTTTCGCCGCCGGAAAGCAGCGAAATGCTCTGCAGTTTTTTCCCGGGAGGACGGGCGTAAATCTCAATGCCGCATTCAAGGATATCGCCTTCATCCGTCAAAATCAGCTTGGCGGTTCCGCCGCCGAACAACTGGCTGAACATAGTCTGAAAGTTTTCATTGATCCGGGTGAACGTCTGGGAAAACATTTCGGTGGTGGTCTGGTTTATCTTGCGGATGGCATCCAGCAACTGCTGGCGGGCGTTGACCAGGTCCTCCTGCTGTTTGTTCAGGAAATCGTAGCGCTCCTGCAACTGTTGAAGCTCTTCTATGGCGCCGGTGTTAACCGGACCCATGGCCTCAATTTTGGCCCGCAGTTCGGCGATCATCGCCTCAAGCTGTTCGGCGGAAGGTCTTCCGTTTTCCTCCCATTCCGGCTCGCCCGCGTGCATGACAACGTCTTCCGCGAGGTGGTAATCGCCGGTGATGCGCTCAAGGAGATGCTCGCGCCGCATGCGCAGCTCAATAATTTTACCGTTCAGATCGCTCTGCTGGCTGCGCAGGGAATCCCACTCGGCGCGCAAGTGTTTCAACTTCTCCTCCGCATTTCTGCACTCCGCCGCCAGCCGGTCGCGGCCTTCCCGGATGCGCCCGCACTGCTCCGCGTTTTTCGTCTTTTCCTCCCGCAGAAGCGGCAGACGTTCTTCGGCCTCTTTGTTCGCCGTTTCCAGCTCCGCGATGACCCGCTCGTATTCGCGGATGCGGCCGCGGCGGCTGTTGACCAGGGCTTCCAGATGGGCGATGCGTTCCTGTTGCGCCGCCCCCATCTGAACAAGGTGCGCAACCTCTTCACGGTGCCGAACCGCGCCGACATTGGCGGCCATGACTTCGGCCTGCAGTTCCTTGCTTTTCTGTTCAAAAGTTTTCAGCCGGACATTGAGCCCTTCCAGGCCGTGTTTCACCTCCAGCCGCCGGGCGCGGATTTCGTCCATCCGGGCGACAAGCGCGCTTTTGCGTTCGGTTGAATCGGCCTGTTCCTCTATTTCCTTCAACTCCCAGGATACGGTTTCAAGGTTGTCGCGGATTTTATCGGATTCGCTCTTGATCACAAAATGCTGCCCCTGCTGACCGGCCAACGCCTGCCGCCGGTCGGCGAGTTCCGCCTGCATGCCGTCCATGATTTCCTTCTGCTTCTTCCGGACCGCGGCAGCGGCCGCAAAACTTTCCCGGGCGGCGGCGAGCTTTGCGTTGCCATCCGACAGCCCGGCCCTGATATCTCCGCGGCGTTGCTGTCTGATAATCGGGCTTTCCTCCGGCCGCATCCCCGTCCCGATCTGCAAAACGCCCGTCCCGCGGATAACAACCCCTTTCCTGGTAACACAAACGATATCCGGATCAATTTCCGGCCAGGGCAAATCGGCGGATTCAACAACGCAGACGTTCCGCAAAAGGCGCGTGAAGAGCGGCCGGAACTCTTCGTTAAATTCCGCTTTTTCAAGCAACGCCACAGCGCCGGGGGGACAAGGCGCGGGCGGGGCGGCGACGGCCGGCAGACCGGCCACTATAAAACTCGCGGACACGTCAGCGCCATTTTCCGACGCCTTGACAATCTCCGCCGCGCCGGAAACGTCTCTTAAAATAAAGGCCTCCAGCAAATCGCGCAACACGGCCTCAAACGCAAGGCGGTATTCGGGCTGGATTTTAACCTGTTCGTAAATCCTGCCCAGCAGATGCTCGCGGCCGGGCGCGGCGGGCTCGGATTCATTTCCGCCGGCGGCCGGCGGGACGGCGGTTTCGGGGTCCGGGCCAAGCATTTCAAGCTGCGCCGCCAAAGCCGCGGTTTCATTTTCATGGCGTCCGATTTCCGCCTGCGCGGAAGCCATTCGCGCTTCGGCCAGGGCGCATTCCTTTTCAAAACCGGCGAGTTTATTTTCGGCGTCCGCCACCGCGTCCTGCATCTCTTGCGCCGTTTTTTCCGCGGCCGACGTCCGTTCCTGCTGTTTTTCAAGCAGGAGCCGCAAATTCTCCTGCTCGGCGGCGCGGCGCTCGCGGCGGCCGGCATTGACGCGGTCATCGGTTTCCAGCTGGTGGAGATCATTTTGCGACCTGGCCAGCTGTTCCCCCAACTCCATGGATTCGGTCAAAAAATTCTGGATGTCTTTTTTTGTTTTTTCAAGCTCTTCCTCGTGCCGCGCATTTTCCCCGCTCTTTATTTTCAATTCCGCTTCGGCTTTCTGAAGTTCCGATTCGGCGTTTTTCAACCTTACCCCGCTCTGAACAAGGATTTTGCGGACTTCATCCAACTCGCCGAGCGCGGTGTCGGTTTCCCGCGTGTCATGCTGGATGAGCCGGCGGTGTTCGTCCAGTCTCTGGTTGTTGGCGGCGATTGAGCGGCCCAGCTGGTCTATGCGGGATTCCAGCTGCACGGCCGTCTGTTGCAGGGCCGACATCTCGCTCTCGGTCCTTTCCCGCTCTTCCTGAAGACGGCCGCTGCCGGCCTCAAGCTGTTCAATCTCGCTCTGGAGGGCCTCGTTCTTTTTTATAACGGCCGCCTGCCGGCCGTCCATGGCGGCAATTTCATCCGCCATGGATTTCAAACGTTCCCTGGAGGCAAAAACGTCATAGGAACGCATCTGCTCAAACAGTTTCCGATAACGTTCCGCCTTGCCGGCCTGGCGTTGAATGGAAATAATCTGGCGTTTGACTTCCTTGATGATATCGGCCAGCCGCAGGAGGTTGTTTTCGGTCTGTTCCAGTTTGCGCATGGCTTCGCGTTTGTCGGCCTTATACTTGGTGATGCCGCTGGCTTCTTCAAATACTTCCCGCCGGTCCTCGGGCCGCGCCCGCAGAATAAGATCAATCTTGCCCTGTTCCATCACCGAATACGAATTGGCGCCCAGGCCGGTGTCCATGAAAAGCCTCTGGATATCCTTCAGGCGGCAGGGTGTTTTATTGATAAAATACTGACCTTCACCCGAGCGGAACACTCGCCGTGTAACGGTAACCTCGTGATATTCAGTGCCCAGAATCTGTTCGCAATCAGTCAAAGTCAGGCTTACTTCAGCCAAATTCTTCGGCGGTAAAGAGTCGGTGCCGTTAAAAATACAATCCTGCATGGCCGCGCCCCGCAAAAGGCGCGCGCTTTGCTCGCCCAGAACCCAGCGGATGGCATCCGAAACATTGCTTTTGCCGCAGCCATTCGGGCCGACAATCGCCGAAATGCCTTCGCCAAATTCAAGAACCGTCCGCTCGGCAAAGCTTTTGAATCCAATCAATTCCAGGCTTTTAAGATGCATATTGCCTTTCCCCTTGCACAGGTTATTGACAACTTATTAACAAAAAACCGGAACACTATAACATGTGGTCATGGAGCTTGCAACTACAATCTGTGGTAAAAAACAAATTAGACCTTTATTAACAATAACTTACATAGAAAACAATCTTCAGCTTATCCGGACGGGAGTTCAGCGGAACGGCCTATGGCGGTTTTGGGAAAAAATCGCCCAGCGTGATCTTTTCCCGGCTCTGATTGAACTTATCAATCCTTGAGGTCAAATTCCGGCTTTGCTCATGGAGCATTGAAATAAATATTGAAGCGGCCATGCTTTCGGCGCCGCTGGCGCCGACGGCATCGCGTTCCAGCCGGTCGGAGGTTACCACGAGGATTTTATCGGGACATTCCGCATGCCATACAATGTTTTCAATGACGCTGTCGGCGGTGACGCCGGCCCGCGCAAAAACAACCTCTATGATTTCGCTCTCCGGCGGATTATCGGGCGGCGACTGCAAACAGCCGTCAAAGACAACCGTTATCTTCCGGGCCATGACATTTTGCAGCGGTTCCAGCCGGGCGAGAAGCGCTTTTCTAAGGCGGGCCAGATCGCCTTTCGCTTCCCCGGCAAAAAGCCGATGAATCAAATTGTAGCCGTCAATAATCAGCCATTCAGTCATTTTTTTCGTCTCGTTCCCCGCCAAGGCGAATCATCGCGCCAGCGGGGTGGCGCTCCTACGGGTTCATCTTCTCCGCAAAACTCTCATATGCCCGGCCACAGGCCAGCCGCGCGCTGCGCGTGGCCGGGGCTTTAATGGAACGGTCTAAAACACCCCTTGCCTTTAACGATTATAATTCCTTAATTAAACAGTTATCAATAAAATTCTGCGCAAGAAGCGCAGGATTTTATTGCAAATATTTTCTGATTATGATCATGCTGGTAAAAGCTGACCGCGTAATAATGGAATGAGCGTCATTTTCTTTAATTTTCAATTAGGCCGTTCCATTTAAACATGATACACTTTTGCGTAGGAGTTTAAATAAAACCGGCGGATCGTCAGCCGGGAAAGTTTTGGATGGCGGCACTGCCGCCTTAGGAAGGCGGTAAAGCCACAACTTTTTCCTCCGCAAGATGATTAGCCGCGAAAACGCACAAGATGAGCACAAAAAAGATTGTTTTGTGAACCCGCCTGCTATGTGAAACATTGCGGGCAGGTTTTATGCCTCTCCAGGACAGCCCATGGCCAAAAACAGAATATTCATCGTTGAGGATGAAGAAGATATTCTTGAGCTGCTGCGCCATAATCTGGAGCGGGAACGCTTTGAAGTAAGCGCGGCCACGGACGGCGAACGGGCCCTGAAGGAAATTGCGCGCGCGAAGCCTTCGCTGATCCTCCTTGACTTAATGCTGCCGGGCATTGACGGCCTGGAAGTGTGCCGAAGGCTCAAAAAAGATTCAAAAACGGCAAATATTCCCGTGATCATCGTAACGGCCAGGGGTGAAGAAAGCGACATCGTGTCCGGCCTGGAACTGGGGGCGGACGACTATATTACAAAGCCTTTCAGCATGAAAATTGCCGCGGCGCGCATCAGAGCGGTTCTGCGCCGCAAACAGGAACCGCCCGCCGATAAAAACACGCCGACACGCATTCACGACCTTGAGATTACGCCCGGCCGGCACGAAGTTCTGCTCAAGGGAAAACCGGTGGAAATGACCTTCTCCGAGCTCAGGATTCTGCACCTGCTGGCCGGCCGGCCCGGATGGGTGATGACCCGGGAACAGATTGTGGACGCCATACGGGGGGAAGATTATGCCGTTACCGACCGGGCGGTGGACGTGCAGATCGTCGGCATCAGGAAAAAACTCGGGGATAGAGCCGACTATATTGAAACCGTGCGCGGCGTGGGATATCGTTTCCGTGAATGATCATGCGGCCGAAAAAATTACTGTGGCGCATTTACCTTGCCTTCTTTCTAACCGCCGTTTTCGCCTTTCTTGCGGCAGCCCGGCTCATCACAACTTCCTTTAATCAATTCCACCAGGACCAGGCGCGCCACAATCTGCTGACCCAGGCCCGCCTCACGGCCAGAGAGCTTTCCGGCCGCCTGCCTCTCCCCCGCCGCGAAAACATTGACCCGCTCTGCAAAGAACTGGGGCGCGTAACCCAATCCAGAATTACCATCGTCGCGCCCGACGGCCGGGTGCTCGGAGATTCGGAAGAAAATCCGGATTTGATGGAAAACCACAAAGACCGCCCTGAAATTGCCGCGGCGCTCAAGGGAGGAACCGGCGCCTCCATCCGGTTCAGCGCCACCATGCGCTGTAATCTGATGTACCTGGCCATTCCCGCGCGGCCCGGCACGGAAACGGCGGCCGTGGTGCGGACCGCCCTGCCGTTGTCCGCCGTTGACCTGACGTTACGCGCCGTCTATAAGCATATTCTCCTGGGCGCAATAATCATCGCCGCGCTTTTCGCCATCCTCGCCTTCCTGATCCTGCGGCGCATAACGCGGCCGCTTGAAAATATGCGCATGGCCGCCGAGCGGCTGGCGCGGGGCGAATTGGAGGCGCGCGCGGCTGAATCGGGCTGCGAGGAAATCGCCGCCCTGGCGCGGGCCTTTAACCAAACGGCGTCTCAACTCGGCGAGCGCCTGCGCATCATCACGGAACAACGCAACGAACAGGAGGCGGTTTTTAACAGCATGGCCGAGGGGGTGCTCGCGGCTGACAACAACGAGCGCATCCTGCACGTCAATCCGGCCGCCGCGCGCGTGCTGGATATTGTCCCGGAAAACGCGCGCGGCCGCTCCGTCCAGGAAACAATAAGAAATCCGGATTTGCAGAAATTCATCAGCAGCACCCTCGCGCAGTCCGGCGTGCTGGACGCTGAAATTGTCATTTACGGAAATGAAAATCTGTTTCTGCAACTGCACGGCACGGCGCTCAAGAGCGCCGGCGGCATGAATATCGGCGCCCTGGTGGTTTTCAACGACATTACCCGGCTTAAAAAACTTGAAAATATCCGCCGTGATTTTGTCGCCAATGTGTCCCACGAACTCAAGACGCCCATCACAACCCTCAAGGGCTGCGCGGAAACACTCGCCGATTTCCCCGCCGCCACGCCGCGGGACGGCGAAAACTTCATCGCCATGATGACCCGCCATGTGGCCCGCCTGGAAGCGCTCGTGAACGATCTTCTGATCCTTTCAAAAATTGAGTTTGACGCCGGAGACGGAAAGATTCAGCTCAAGGAAGAGCGGCTGAAGGAAATTCTGCGGCGGGCGTTGAATAATTTCAAACAACAGGCCGGCCTGAAGAAAATCGCCGCGGAGCTTGAGTGCCCGGAAGATTTGCGCGCGCGCGTCAACGCCGCGCTGCTGGAACAAGCCGTGGGCAACCTGGTTGACAACGCCGTTAAATACGCCGGCGAAGGGACGCGGATTCTCGTCAGCGCCCGGGCCGACGGCCATGACATTGAAATCATTGTGTCCGACCAGGGGCCGGGCATTGAAAGGAAACATCTTGACCGCATTTTTGAGCGGTTCTACCGCGTGGACCAGGCCCGCAGCCGGGCGCTCGG